>DAINPM010000007.1:0-71813 GCA_036743455.1 Bacteroidales bacterium
TTTCTGTCCTGAAGGGCCATGTGGTTAATACTGTTCAGCACATGAATGGTATAGACGCTTCCCACAGCGAGCAGTACAACTGGAATGATGTTTGATATGATGGTAAGCTCATAGCCTGCAACAGACATGATTCCCAAAGTCCAGACTACAGAAAGACCGGCAGTAAGCAACGGCAACAATACGCCACGGAACGATTTAAAACTAACCAAAAGAATAATTGCTATAACAAGAAAAACAATGGGTATCAACCAAATTATGTCGGATATTATTAAATCGTTAATATCGTTCATCATCATCGGGAGCCCGCCAAAGTATAGTGTTTCCGGCAGGTCCATATTTTCAATCTTGTCCTTTATTTCTTTTGCAATAGTTTGATTATCTGCATCCGGAAGCAGGGTGAACATGATTGCCGTCGCCTTACAGTCATCGGAAACAATTACCCCCCGGTACATGTCTTTTGACAGAACATAAGATTTAAGGCTGTCTAAGTCAGATTGGTCTGTTGGTAATTCATATTCATCAACCAGCTTTCCTATTTCAATCCCCCAATCGGAGCTTTTAATATCAAGTATATTCGTTAAACTTGTTACGGTAGAAACGCCTGATGTGTATCGAATGCTGTCAGTAATTTGCTTGATATGCTCAATTACCTCTACACTAAAAATATTTTCGGTTTCTAAAACAATCATGCCCATATCATTCCCGCCAAATTCAGTTCCTATGTCTTTGTAAAGTTTGGCAATCGGTTCGTCATCGGGCAAAGAGCTGATGATATCGGAATTGATATGCAAATTTTTTGTCTGGTAACCAAAGAAAACGGTTAGTCTGATTATAGATTTTACAAATCTGTTCATGTTTTAATTTATTATTATTTATACTAATATCGTTTTATAGTCAGTTTTGGTTAAAAAAAATCAAGTGGCTAAACCTTTATTCAATATGTTTATTAACCCATTAAAGTAAGGTGAATATTTCTCGTACTTATTTTGCAGAAAGAATGGTATTTCAAGACCTTTCAGCACCATTAAGAACATATCCAGCAAAACGTCTATTTCAGTAACTAAGGTAAACTCGCCCGTATTAACACCTTGAAGAATGATTTTCTTCAGGTTTTCTTTTTCCCAGGTATCTAAATCAGCTCTCAGGTCGTCTATAAAGTGGAAATGTTCAAAAAAATCGGCTCTTATCGTTTCATGGTAACTTGCTGTTGAATTAAGGATTTCCATTCTTTTGAGAAGATAGCTATTCAACTTTTGAGAAGCATCCAAATCAGAATTGTTAGCAATAACTCCCAACTGGCTTTTAAGGTTAGTAATTTCCTTTAAGATTAGTTCCCTGAATAAATCCTCTTTACTAACGAAATGGTAGTATAACGAGCCTTTAGCTTTGCGTGCAACCTTTGCGATTTCGTCCATAGAGGTTTTGTGAAACCCGAACCGGCTAAACAGTTGGTTTGCAACCCTCAATATTGAATCTTTAGTAGTATCTATGCTCATATTCTATTTGTACTAAAATTGTTTTTCGGTACAAAAATAGATATTTTTTTAAATAAAAAAATTTTTGCTTTTTTTAATAATGTCAAATTTATCAGCCTTTTGTAGTATTCGTTCCGAAACCGGCCCTTTATTTCGTCTTCAATTTTCCTTGTTAATTACAAAAAGGGACATTGAAACAAGTCGTTCCTCAATCGTTCTATATTGTTACCATTTTATTAACAATTCTCCATTTACCGAAAAAATCAAATATTTCACATAAAACTTTGACAGTATTTACAGTTTTTTTTCTATACTTGCGCCCTGATAAAAACGAAATGGATATACAACAGCGAATAGTCGAAGAAGCCACACGGCAATTTTTCCAATATGGAATCCGGAATGTAACGATGGACGGGATAGCGGCGGCTTTGGGAATGTCGAAGCGAACGGTTTACGAGACGTTTAAAGATAAAAACGAATTGGTTCACACCTGCATCGATGTCCTGAAAAAGAAACGGAAGGAAAGGAATGAGCGGATAATTTTTTCTTCGCAAAATGTGGTTGAAACCATCTTTTCTTTTATGCAGGAGGGCATTAAAGCCATGAATTGCATCAATCCGGTTTTTTTTCGCGATTTGGAAAAGCTTTATCCCAAAACCTGGGATAATTTGCGGATGAAGAACGAAAAGGAAGCATTGAGTTTTTCGCAGGAACTTTTACAAAAAGGAATCAGCCAAGGCCTTTTCCGTCCGGATATTCATGTTCTTATTGTGGCCAAACTTTTTTACCAGCAAATGAACCTGCTGGCCGACGAAAAAATATTTCCGCGCGATGAATACAATTACAGCGATGTATTTCAGAGTCTTACCATAAACTTTATGCGGGGCATTTCCACCAGAAAAGGAATTGAGCTCATCGATTCGATGCTGGGGGGTGAGAAACCACTGTAATATTTTTTTAAAATGAAAACAGATAAACAGATAACAAGAAAATAAAACAAATAGGTGCTATGAGAAGAAAACAGATTATTATCCTTGTCTTTGGAGTGATTTTTTGGGGCAATACGTTTGCGCAGGAAAAACTTTCGCTCGACCTGGAAGCCGCCAAAGAACATGCCCTTAATTACAACCGGACGATTAAAAACTCGGGGCTGGCCATCGACCAGTCGCAGGAACAGCTTTGGGCAACTATTGCAGCAGGTTTGCCGCAGATTAACGCTACAGTTGATTATACGAATGCTTTGGGTGCAGATATAAGCATTCAGTTTAACGACAGCCTGCCTCCTTCGAAAATTCCCATCAAACCAACCAGCAATTTCAATTTGCAGGTCGGGCAACTCATTTTTAACGGGAGTTATATCGTGGGCATTCAAACAGCAAAGCTGGCAAAAAAGCTCTCCGAAAAAAATCGTGTAAAAACCGAACAGGACGTGTTAAGTCAGGTAATAGAAAGTTATTATCTGGTATTGATTTCGGAAGAGTCGCTGAAGATTCTGGAATCGAACGTTCAAAATCTCGACGAAGTATATCGGAAAACCGAGCCGCTGGTGCGTGTGGGGATGATGGAGAAAGTAGAGCTCGATCAGCTTTCGGTTCAGGTAAATTCACTGAAGAATGCCGTTCGTTCGGCTGAAAGGCAGTACGAAATGGCGAAAAACCTGTTGCGGGTGCAATTAGGCGTTACTGCCGACACAGAGCTGGAACTTACACAGTCGCTGGCCGATTTTTTAAGCGAAAATCCGGTGGAAGGGCTGGATCAATCTTTTGTTCCTGAACAAAACCTCGACTTTCAATTGCTGGAAGTTCAGGAACAAATGACCGAAAAACAGATTGACATGCAGAAAGCAAACTATTTGCCAACCATTTCGGGTTTTTACAATTACACCGAAAAAATATTGAAACCGGCTTTCGACATGTCTCCGAAGCACATGGTAGGTTTGCAAATGAACATTCCGGTATTTTCCAGCGGAGAACGTCGGGCAAAAGTAAGACAGGCCAAAATTGACCTGGAAACCATGAAGAATAATAAAGCCCTGATGGAAGAACAACTGGACATTCAGTATAAACAACTGCAGTTTAATTTGAGAAGTGCCATTGAAAGTTACGAGGTTCAAAAGAAGAATGTTGAAGTTTCGCGCGAGGTGTATCAAAACCTGCGGCGGAAATATGAACAGGGAATGATTTCGAGCCTGGAACTGACTATGGCCGACAACAATTACCTGCAGGCTGAATCGGAACACCTTACTTCAATGCTTGAAGTGCTTCAGGCTCAAAATGCATTAAATACTTTAACCGGGAAAATAGTAAACAATTAAGACAATAATGATGAAACAGATGAAAAGAATTATGTTCGCATTTGCATTGGCAGCATTTATTTTAAATGCCTGTGCTCCACAACAAGACGAATCGGCCGTAAACGGGACCGATAATGCCGATGCTAAAAAAGAAGTGGTAAGGGTTATGGAACTTCAAAGGCAAACGGTGGCCCGTTCGGTGGAATACCCGGCTACCCTCGAAGCTTATGAAGAAGTTCACCTGGCGCCGGCGCAACCCGGCCGCATTGAAGGTATTTTTGTCGAAGTGGGCGATCGCGTTGCAAAAGGCGATCTGCTGGTTCAAATGGATCGCACCCAGTTGCACCAGGCAGAGGTGCAGCTGAAAAACCTGGAAGTCGATTTCAGGCGGCTCGATACCCTGGCAAAATATGGCAGTGTGGCCGAGCAGCAGTACGACCAGCTGAAAACACAGCTTGAAGTGGCCAAATCAAATGTGGAATTTTTAAAGGAGAACACCCAGTTGCCGGCACCATTCAATGCCGTGGTATCAGGCAGGTATTACGAACCGGGTGAGATGTTCTCCGGTGCACCCAACACCCAGGCCGGAAAAGCCGCTGTGCTTTCGTTGGTGCAAATCGATCGGTTGAAAGCCATTGTCCCGGTTTCAGAAAAACACTTTCCAAAAATAGAAAAAGGGATGGAGACTAAAATAAAGGCTGACATTTATCCGGATAAAGATTTTACAGGTCGTATCGAACGTGTCCATCCAACCATCAACCCTGTTAACCGGACCTTTAATGTAGAAATGGCTATAAATAACAGCGAAGGGTTGCTTCGTCCGGGTATGTTTGCAAGGGCTGCTTTTAATCTCGATGAAGAGGAGGCTATCCTTTTGCCCACTATGGCCGTGCTTAAGCTGCAGGGCTCAAACGAACGCTATCTGTTTAAAGAAGAAAATGGAGTTGCCCGTCGTGTGTCTGTCACTATTGGAAATCGGTACGATGGCAATATCGAAGTTTTCTCGGATGACCTGAAACCAGGCGATAAAATAATTGTAAGCGGCCAGGGCCGCCTGGTTGACGGAGTACCCGTTGAGGTGGTCGAAGATTAATTTTATTACAGTTTTAGAACACTGAAAGGAAAACATTATGAGTATATACAAAAATGCTGTAAACAAGCCAATTACTACCATTCTTATTTTTGTGGCAGTAGTTGTGATGGGTATTTTTTCACTGATGCAGGTCCCCATTGATTTGTTTCCGGAGATGGACCCCCCATATATTTCGGTAATTACTACTTACGTGGGAGCTAATGCTACAGAAATAGAAACCAATATTACAGACCCCCTTGAGAATGCCCTTAACACGGTGGACAACCTGAAAGAGATAACCTCAACTTCTGAGGATAATATGTCGGTGGTAAACCTTGAATTTGAATGGGGCTCCAATTTGGACGAGGCAGCCAATGACATACGCGATGCGGTAGACCGGATTATGTCTGTTCTGCCGGAGGAAGTGGACAGACCTACGATATTCAAATTTAACACCAGTATGTTTCCTGTTATTTTTTATGCGGTAACGGCTGATGAAAGTTACCCGGGTCTGGAAAAAATACTGGATGAGAAAATTGTTAATCCATTGAACAGGATTGAGGGAGTGGGCACAATTGGCCTTGCCGGTAGTCCACAGAGGATTGTCTATGTAGAGGCCGATCCTAAATTGCTCGATGCACACAATCTGACTATAGAGCAGTTAGGAAATGTTATTGCCGCCGAAAACAGTAATCTTCCTTCGGGGAGTGTAAAAATGGGAAATATTGACTACCAGATGCAGGTAAGGGGTGAATTTGCAACAAGTGAAATGATAGAAAACCTGGTTGTCGGCAACATGGCGGGCAAACCTGTATATATAAGGGATGTTGCCACGGTCAGGGATTCGCTTCGTGACATTTCCCTCGACCAACGAATAAATGGGCAGCAAGGTGTAAGAATGTTCGTTATGAAGCAGTCGGGAGCCAATACTGTCAAAGTGGCCAGCGAAGTGAAAGAAATGGTTGAAACTCTTCAAAACGACCTTCCTCCGGATATTAAAATGGAAGTAATTGTTGACTCATCAGATTTCATTCAAAGGTCAATTTCCAACCTTGCTGAAACATTATTGTGGGCATTACTGGCTATTGTGCTGGTTATCCTGTTTTTTCTCGGAAGGTGGAGAGCTACCTTCATCGTTGCAATTATAATACCTGTTTCACTCATCGTTGCATTTATTTACCTGTACATTACTGGTAATTCCATTAACATCATTGCGCTTTCTTCGCTTGCAATAGCGATTGGAATGGTAGTAGATGATGCCATTGTGGTTTTGGAAAATATTACACGCCATATTGAAAGGGGAACTACCCCCCGTGAGGCAGCTATTTATGCTACGAATGAAGTTTGGCTGGCTATTATTGCCACTACGCTGGTTATTGTAGCGGTGTTTTTCCCGCTTACCCTGGTTTCGGGACTTACAGGCATTTTCTTTAACCAGTTGGGCTGGATAGTTACGATTACGGTTGTTACTTCAACAATTGCCGCAATAACGTTAACCCCCCTGCTTTCTTCCTTGATGCTCCGTTTAAGGCCTTCAGGTAATTCAAACCGCCGGTTCACTTTAAGCAATATCAGTGAAAAGATTTTGAATAAAATTGATGATTTTTATTCCAAAACGCTGCGATGGATTTTAAGGCATAAAGCCTTTACAATTATAACCTCGCTGGCAGTGTTTGTTTTATCATTATTGTTGTTAAATTTTATCGATACCGATTTTATGCCCGAAAGCGACCAGGATCAGCTCACTGCATCTATAGAACTGCAAACCGGCTTACGGGTAGAAGAAACTATGAAAGTGGCCAGACACCTGGAGGAAATGATTGCCGAAAAGATACCGGAAGCAATTCTGGTCTCTACTTCTTCAGGGGCAGATGAAGAAGGGGGGTTAACCTCTTTGTTTTCGGAGGCCGGCAGCAATATCATAGATATTACTATGCGGTTGAAACCCAAAACTGAACGAGAACGGGATGTGTGGGAACTTGCAGGCGTTTTGCGTGAAGAACTTGCCTTGACACCGGAAGTGATCACAGCTACGGTTGGTACTTCAGGTGGAATTGGGGGAGGACTTACCGAAAATACGATAGATATTGAAATTTATGGATACGATTTCGATGTTACCAATACTTTGGCAGAAGATATCAGGCAAAAAGTCTCGGCCATACCGGGAGCCGCCAACGTTCAAATCAGCCGAAACCCGGAAAAACCTGAGTTGCAGTTTGTTATGGACAGGGAAAAACTGGCGTTACACGGGCTGACTTCCGCCCAGGTAGCTATGTTCCTTCGTAATCGTATCAGTGGGTTGATAGCTTCACAATTTAAAGAAGAAGGGGAAGAATATGATATTCGTATCCGCTTAAAAGAAGAGTTTCGCAGTTCCGTTTCAAGCCTCGAAGAACTCACCATTGTTTCGCCTGCCGGCAATAAAATCATGCTTGCAGAATTGGGAGAGATTAAGGAATACTGGTCGCCGCCAAATATTGAACACAAACGCAGGCAACGTATGGTAACTGTTTCATTAACACCTGACAGGGTTCCGCTGGGGCGCCTGGCCGAGAGTGTACAAAACGAAATGAACGACATTTCAATCCCTCCGGGTGTTATGACGTACGTTGGAGGTTCGTATGAAGACCAACAGGAATCTTTCAGTGATCTCGGCCTTCTTTTACTTCTGAGTATTGTCCTGGTTTTTATTGCCATGGCCTCCCAGTTTGAATCGTTCTTAGAGCCATTCATTATCATGTTTGCTATTCCATTTTCTTTTACAGGGGTATTCCTGGCTTTGTTTTTGACTGGAACTACCTTGAGCATTATCGCAGGTATGGGGGCCGTTTTACTCATCGGGATTGTGGTTAAAAACGGGATTGTAATGGTAGATTTTATTAATCTAATGCGCGACAGGGGCCTTGAGCTTAATGAAGCTATTGTGGTTTCAGGGAAATCGCGTTTGCGCCCCGTACTGATGACGGCTATGACTACCATGCTGGGGATGTTACCTATGGCGTTAAGCAGAGGCGAAGGTTCCGAAATATGGAGCCCTCTTGGTATAAGCGTAGTAGGCGGTTTATTTTTCTCTACGCTGGTAACCCTTGTGCTTATCCCTGCTATTTACGCCGTTTTGTCGCGTCACGGGGAAAGGAATAAAAAAAAGAAAGTATTCAAACACATCAAATTTTTGGAATAGTTTTTCCTGTTATTGAACTGTTAAATTAAAAATAAATAAATAAATGAAAGCAGTAATGATAGTATTCAATCAGACCAACACCGAACGCGTGGAATACATGTTCGATGTTTTGGGAATCAGAGGATATACCTGGTGGCAAGACGTAATGGGACGGGGAACCGAAACCGGTGAGCCGCACATGGGAACGCACACCTGGCCTGAGATGAACTCGGCGGCGCTTACCATTATTCCCGATGAAAAGGTGGATACTTTACTCGACGCTGTGAAAAAACTCGACGATATTAATAAGGAAGTCGGGGTGAGGGCGTTTGTGTGGAATATAGAAAAAACGGTTTAACCCGGATTATTATACTGAAGTTGTAAATTGGAATTGGATATTCAATAAGTGGTTTAAAAGGAACCTATTATCTGGGAGCATTAATGGCATTACTTGGTTTGGTTGTTTCATTTACATTGATAAATGAAGATAAAATTCTCTCAAAAGGAGTTTGATATAAGAATTAAATCGAATAATAAAGAATGATGGCAATGATGAATATTAAGCTCCACAAAATTATTGTCAGTGTAATGAGTAAAAGTGGACTATTAATAGTCAAGGCAATATTGGATGGCGTACCTAATCCTGAAAAATTATGGGAACTTTGCAGAGATTATTGATAATTCAGGCGATTATCGACAAGAATGGTTTGATTTCAAGAAAATGCGATATTTCAAGTATGTAAAACGACAAATAAAATTGATTAAAAATGAATAAACCAATAGGCATAGTATATTCGACAACGGACGGGCAGACACTTAAAATTTGTCAGCGAATTGCAGAATATTTAGAGAATTCAGGATTTAAGACAGAGGTGATTGAAATTTCGTCATTTAACAATACAATCTCTGATTATTCTAAATTGATTATTGGAGCAAGCATCAGATACGGAAAACATAATAAAAAAGTAACGGAATTTATCCAAAAACATAAGAACGAGCTAGAACAAATTGATACAGCATTCTTTTCTGTGAATTTAGTCGCAAGAAAAAGTGACAAGAATACGTTTGATAGCAATCCTTATGTTAGAAAGTTCTTTAACAGCCTGGATTGGAGACCTAAAATAATAGATGTTTTTGCTGGGCGGTTGGATTACGGATCGTATTCTTTTGTTGATAGGTTAATGATTAAGTTGATAATGAAAATGACAAAAGGTCCGACAAAATCTGACAAACCGATAGAATTTACAGATTGGGATAGAGTTAAGGACTTTGCGATAAAAATAAGTCAGAACTGAAAGTACTAAACCAGAACGAGGTTATAAGTTCTCAGACAATTAAATCAATAACTTTTCTGTTTGCTTCATCAACTGGCTTTAGGTCAAAATCAGTATACAGGTCGGTTACCGTCCTCGAGCCATGTCCTAAAGCCAGTTTTACTACATCTTTGAAATTGTGATTTCTAAAATTGGCGCCGATGTGCGGTGTGATTGGCGCTACAGCTTTAACACTCGAATAAACCATGCTGAACGAACGACAAAACAACATTCTGAAAATCCCAAAAATCCTTTTTCCGTGCTCCACGACTAACTACGTCGATCTTCATTGCCGTTATCTCGGCGAGAGTTGCTAACCTAATATTTCAATCTTTAAAGCAGGTTGTATGAAAGGATCGGTATAAAATAAATCAAGCTTGATACAATCTTCAGCAGAATTTCCTACAAAATAGGATTTGCCCATTGCAACCGGCACATCGGGTGAATCAACGTATTCAAAATTATCTTTTTTTAAATGCCTGTCAATGGCATCAAAATTTATTTCACAATAAGAAGTCTCGGTAAATAAATCAATATCAATGGATTCGCGATGTCCTAATTGCAAACTTAATGCAGTTCCTCCAACCAGCCGGAAAGGATCGAAAATTTCTTCAACCATCACCCAGGATAAGATATTTCGCAGCTGAGGTTTAATAGTGTTGTATTTTAATTGGCTAATCATTTCCTCATCGGAGATATTTCTCCATATTGTTTTCTATAACCGCAGAAGGATTTGAGATCTGAGCTAAGATAGTTTGAACTTTCTTTTTACTATAAAAACGAACTATTTCCAGAATTTCCTGGTCATTGCCCCGCTCGAATATTCGCCTTATTACACTGGCTTTGCTCTTTTCCCAATTAATCGAATTAATATCTGTATCCCAAAATAAAACAGGTCGCAAAAGTTTTAAGTTGGGCCGTTTATTCAGGGCTTGTTTTTTCTTTTGTTGCTCAATATCGTAATAGGCTTGTAACACAGAAAAGAAACTTTCGTCAATACCTAAAGCATCGCCAAGTCTTATTGATAGTGAGGGATTTATGCGACGTTTCCCTTTGGTAATATCTCCCAAGAGTTGAGGGTATTCACCAATGGTCAATGCAATACGTCTTTTGGGAAGTTTTCGTTTTTTCAATTCCCTTTCAAGAATAATTCCCGGATGTATTCCCTTTAGTAATGTGATATTTTCTTCTATGCTACTCATGATAATAATGCTCACAAATATAAACAATTTTGTTTATATTTAAATCAATGTAATTTTGAAAATACCAAACAACCTTACTAAAATACCTTCATCGCTTTATCAACCAGGGAGTTATTCGGAGTATATATTTACTTTGATGAACCTCTATCTTGTATCCAATGCCACCCCGTTGAAAGTTAAAAAATCTTGGGTAAAATATTTATTCCGGGGGAGATAATATTATGATGTAAAAATGTACTGGAAGTACATTTTCGCTCCAATTTTTAAACCGTACAAATACACTTTTATCCAGATTAAATCATATCTCAACAACACTTTTATCCAGAAAAGACTATTCACCAAGAACTAAATCAAGAGTAATAAGCTCTCCCAAAAGCTTTAACTCAGCAATCAAATGGTTCGAATTTTGTATCGTCGGGTTCACAAATCAAAAACGCTATTGTTACCTTTACTGTACTTTAGCGTTTTTGATGTTTTATTTTATTCTTTGTAGTTACTGTCTGATTTTTGAACGGAGCCAAAACTAAGTATTCATAATTAAGCTATAAAACCAACAGATTAATAGAGTAATTCTGCAAAGGAAAAGAAAGAGCGAAACCCGACTTAATAACATCAATATCTGTTTTCAGAATTAATCCGGTATTCGGTATGGCTTGAAAGTCAATGAATTTACATTCTGATCAATTCTTTTTAAAACACCTGCCGCCAGAGTATTATCACCGGGCTGTTCCTCAAGAATCTTCATGAGTTCATCAAGATCACGCCCGATAGCTTCTCTCGACTGTTTCAAACTGTCAGCCTGATTTGTAATACTGCTCTCTATCTCAGCAACATCATTTTTGGCATCCTGCACCTTTTGCATATTGAAAAATGCATTCAAAGCACCTGATAAAGCACAAATAATTGCAATAACAATGCACATGTTTTTATACATCCTCACCGCCGACAATTTAGCTTCTGATACATTATTTGGTAAAGATTTTACTATTATGCCGGTATAGAATATTCCAAAAACAGAAATGCCGGCTGTCCCAAGACTTGCAAGTCTGACTATAAGGTCAAGTGTTAGGTTCGGGGTATCCATAATAATTAATTGTTAATAATATAGGACGGATTGTATCTCTTATCAAAAATACTATAAGAAAATTTAGAAATCAATATTTCTGATTGTTAAAATACTTTTCACACTCTCTTCATAGACAATTGCGAATCATTCTGTTGCCTTAACAATGGCAGTCTTGAAAAAGTATATGATTCTCAGGTTAGTTGCTTTGACAATATGTTTAAATACTCTATATTGGTACTCTGAAGAAAATTTATGAAAAAATTTCCTTTCAGGAATATGTTACTTGCAGAAAATATTATTCAAAGAACATTTCCGGATCTTAAACACTATATATACCTGATTATTAAAAGTAGTTTCATGAAAAAAACCAACATTAAACCAGGAATGAAAAGTGTAGTTACATTTCTCATTGCCATCACACTTATACACTGTAAATCGGAAGCTCAGATGAGGTTGATCTGGGAAAAAGATTCTCTTGCTTATAATCCTGAATCAATTGTATTCGACAAAAGCAGAGCATGCTGCTATGTTTCCAACTTTGGGGAGAATCCCGGAAATGGAATGTCGTACAGTAAGGATTACATTAGTAAATTTAACCTCAAGGGAGAAATACTGGAACAAAAAATGGTTGACAATGTAACCGCTCCAACAGGATTATGTATTCATAATGATCTGTTATATATTGTTGAAAGATTCGGGATTATTGAGTTCGATCTTACGCAGAATAAAGTAGTAAAGAGGTACCGTATCGAGGGTACGGGTTTCCTGAATGACATTGCAGCGGATAATAACGGAAATCTGTATGTAACTGTCAGTGACACAAATATTATATACAGGATAAAGGATTCCGTAGTTGAAAAATGGATAGAAAGCGATGAATTTATGAATCCCAATGGAATTATTTGCGATGGAGACAATATTATTGTGGGGGTTTGCAGTGACGGTAGTCTGAGGTCGGTATCCATACACGATAAAAAGACAGAAATTATATCAGCCCCCGGAAAGGGATTTGCTGTGATTGACGGTGTAAAAAAACACGGTGATGGATACTTTATTTCACACTATCAGGGAATTATTTATTTTGTGAATAATAAAGGAGTATCCAGGGAAATTCTGAACACGACTGCTGAAAATGTCTTTTGTGCCGATTTTGAATTCATCGAAGACCAGAATCTTTTCATTATACCTACTTTACAAAATAACAAGGTTCGTCTTTACAGGTATGAATAGCTTATGCCTGCCAGCTTTCATTTGATCTATCTTACTCCCTCAGCCAATGAACCATCCCTGTTCCGGTAGAAAAATGTTATTAAAGGAAATCAAAATCATTTTTGACTTTGTAAAGAACGACTCAGACGGATAAAAAGGCCCAGCCTGTAAAAATCAAATAAAGCAAGAAAAATATAACCTCGGGCAAGCAAGAAATATATTACTGGCCGGAACACAATATAAGCCAGACCAATACATTTTTTGTATTTCTCTATTTTGTTATAAAAACGTAAAAGTGAGATGTGATCATTTAAATCATTGCCATATCGACCGGATTTCACAATTTCAACAAGATTAAGAACAGCTTCCCGTGTTCTTTTCAGATAGGCTTTATTTGATTCAAGACCTCCGTTGAGAACCGGATTATCAGTATGGATCACCTCAATACCTGCTTTTCCCAGTGAGTAACCAAAAAGAGTATCCTCATAACCATAACCTGAAAGATTTTCATCAAATTTCACTTTTTCAAAGATCCGTCTGTTTGCCAGGAAATTATTGGAGAGGAATGACCGGTGAGGATTAATATTCCTGATATCTGCCGACTTACTTTCTCTTAGCTTACCGTATTTCCATCTGAGCTTCTGCCTGCGGCCGGGACACGTCAGAGTGTATGTACTCCCACCACAAACGACTGACGGTTGTTGTCTTGTCAACCCGATATATTTTTCAAGGAAATTCGAAGAAGAAATGATGGAATCACAATCAAGAAAAAGAAGATATCTGTAATTAGCATAAGTAATAAAAAGGTTTCTAATCCTTGCTCTTCCTATATTATGGTCAAGTTCAATGTAAATGTGCTCTTTGCAAACGAGTCTGTTCTTTCTGCGGAACTTTTCTTTCGAGAAATCGTCCACAATTATTATTTCAACAGGAACATCCGATGATTCTGCCTGTTCTGTTAAGTCAGTCACCAAAGGTGAGACATCATAATTATATACAGGGATGCAGATACTGATCATCAGAAACAAGCGGATACATAAATTTACTTCTCAACATAACAGAATACAAAATTAGAATAACTTTGAAAGGTTGTACCACTGAGAATAAAAACAGATCTGTATAAAAAATAAAACGGTAATTTGATAACTTTGAGACTTTGGATTAAAAGGCCTGAAAAAAAACAGATATGGACTATAAAACTCTTTCTCCGCAAAAGAAAATCTTTTATTTCTTTTTAACTCTCCTACTGTTATTAATTACAGCAGGGGTTGTCTATCTGAGTTCTTTGCTTCCCATAATGACTGGTTATGCCGCTAAGAATCTATGTTCCGGAATCTTCATTGCCGACAGGGATCAGGAAGATCTTGAAGCAAACGATCTGAATTTTTTCCCTGTTAATTATGTTAAGAACAGGGTGAACTATAGCGACAGCAGTGTCACAAGCCGCTTCCTTTGGGGTAGTTCCAGAGCCATCGACCTTGAGGAATACGGGGCTCTCCTACTGAGAAAATCTTCAGCAGAGGAGCTTCGCCGGAAGACTTTTCCCGTATTGCCTGATCCTGGATATGAATCAGATTCCACAGAATGGCCCTTGGGAAACATTATTCCTGATACTGTGACCGGTATAAATACTGAATCACTGGAAATAATAACTAATGATCTTATAACACGAAACAGTTACGGAGGTAACGCTTATGCATTCATGGTTCTTCATAAGGGCATCCCTGTTGCAGAAGCTTATAAACCGGGTTTCGGTAAAAATTCATTATTCCTTAGCTGGTCGATGGCAAAGAGTGTCACAAATGCTCTTATCGGAATCCTGGTAAAAAAGGGTATCATGGATATTTATGAAGAGGCAGATATTGAGCTGTGGCAAAATGATGCCAGGAAGGAAATAACCATAAATGATATAATGCAGATGCAAAGCGGACTAAGATGGAATGAAGATTATGGCAACCGTTCTGATGTAACCCTCATGCTCACCCGTGAAAAGGATATGGCTGAGTTTGCTTATGACCAGCCACTGGAGTTTGAGCCCGGGACACATTTTGAATATTCATCGGGAATGGCTAATGTTCTTTGTTATCTGATCCGCAAAAGGATCAATAACGATTCATTATATTATTCTTTCCCCTATACTGATCTTTTCTACAAAACAGGGATTACGAATGCCATCTTTGAAACAGACTTATCTGGCACCTTCGTAGGATCATCCTATTTATATGCCACTCTCCGCGACTATGCCCGTTTTGGACTATTATATATAAGAGAAGGTAACTTCAATGGAGAACAGATCCTTCCTGAGGGCTGGACAGATTATACAAGGACACCTGCATCTGCATCTGAAGGTGAATATGGTTCTCTTTTCTGGCTGAACGGAAAAGGGGAAGTGCCCTCTGCTCCTGATGACACTTACATGTGTATTGGTCATGATGGTCAACGCATATTTATTATACCATCAAAGGACCTTTTAGTGGTTGTTCTAGGCTATTCACCTAACGGAGCCATGGATTTTGACAGATTACTAAACGATATATTAAAGACTGTGTAATAAATAATAATTAAACATACGTATGAAAGAAAAGATTCTTCAGATATTTGAAAAAGAAGCAATTGCAATAAGAAATATTCCCGTCGATGATATTTTCGAAAAAGCAACAGAACTGATTTATAAGCATGTACACAGTTTACAAGGCAAACTTATCACCAGTGGCATGGGGAAAGCAGGTACAATAGCCAATAATATTGCCACAACTTTCAGTTCAACCGGTACACCTGCAGTATTTCTACATCCCAGTGAAGCCCAGCATGGTGATCTGGGCATTATCCAGGAAAATGATGTAATGCTTATTATATCCAATTCTGGTAAGACAAGAGAACTCATAGAATTGGTTGAACTGAAAAATAATCTCTTTCCCCGGGTTCCTATTGTTGTAATTACAGGTAATCCTGACAGTCCTTTAGTTGAAAAGGCTTTCTGTACTATCTTTACCGGTGCTCCGGAAGAGGTCTGTCCGCTTGGATTAACTCCAACAACATCAACAACTGTTTTCACTGTGATTGGAGACGCCCTTGTCGTTCTGATGATGGAAAAGATAGGCTTTAGTCCTGCAGATTATGCCAAAAGACATCATGGAGGATATCTTGGGAAAAAATCAAGGGAACAATCAGGTCCCAGTAATTAGAATCTCTTTTTCACCACAATTTTTCCAGTAAAAACAAACAAGGATAACCTCATTCCCCTTAGATACTTAATTATTTGATTATGACAAATGAAATTAGTTCTGACCCAATTTCGAGGAGAGATTATATATTCTCAATTACTATAATAGGTATTTTCTTTTTCATTTTCGGTTTTGTAACATGGCTTAATGGTATTCTTATACCATTTTTGAGAACTGCATGTGAGTTAAATGATTTCCAGGCTTATTTTGTTACGTTCGCCTTTTATATTTCTTATTTCGTAATGGCCCTTCCATCTTCGGCTGTACTTAAGAAAACCGGTTTCAGGAATGGGATGTCTGCAGGATTATGGGTTATGGCACTTGGTTCTCTTATTTTTATACCTGCGGCTCTCACAAGAACATTTGGTCTGTTTCTTACCGGACTGTTTATAGAAGGCACAGGCTTAGCCCTGCTGCAGACTGCATCAAATCCTTATATTACAATCATTGGTCCACGGGAAAGTGCTGCCAGAAGAATAAGCATAATGGGAATTGCCAATAAGTTTGCAGGAGCTGTTGCACCGGTTATACTGGCAAGTATAATTATGAAAAACTCCGGGGTGTTGGATGAAAAACTCGCTGCGACCACTGATCAGGCTTTACGTGCCATGTTACTGGATGAGATGGCCCGCAGAGTAATAATGCCATATATTGCAATGGCGGTAATTCTTATACTGCTGGGCCTACTTTTAAGATTTGCCAACCTGCCGGAAGTAGATACGGATTCTGAAGATGAAAATACTCAGAAATCAAACACCGGAAAAACAAACATTTTCCAGTTTCCTCATCTCCTGCTTGGCGTAACAGCACTCTTTTTTTATGTTGGTGTAGAGGTAATAGCCGGTGATACTATCATCAGGTATGGGCAATCACTAGGAGTTCCAATGGATTCAGCCAAGTATTTTACCTCACTAACTCTTTTGGGAATGATTTTGGGTTATCTTTTGGGTATTGTATGTATTCCACGATATCTCAACCAGGTTAATGCATTACGAATATGCACAATTTTGGGTATAATTTTCTCACTGGGTGCAGTATTATGTCCTGCTGAAAAGGTGTTTGTCATGCCATTCATTGATATGGCAACCTTCCGAAAGCTTGATCTTATTCTGCCTGTTAGCGTTCTCTTTGTGGCACTTATGGGTCTTGCCAATTCTCTTGTATGGCCCGCTATCTGGCCACTGGCACTGAAAGGCCTTGGCAAATTTACAAAAACAGGATCAGCAATGCTTATAATGGCAATAGCAGGCGGAGCTCTAATACCTCTGATATACGGAAAGCTGGCTGTACTCTTTTCAACACAAACTGCATACTGGTTATGCGTTCCATGTTATCTGATAATTATGTATTATGCATTTTGGGGATATAAAACAGGAAGACAAGTTCAGAAATAAAGTCAGGCAGATAAAACAAGACGGTCGATAATTTATTCGTTATATATAACTTGCTATCAAGCGTTTTAAACATATATGATAATAACGTTCGAATTTTTATTTGGATATATGTATATATTAAGTAATTTTGGAGCCGAAAAAAAACCGGAAATAAATCAGATAAGTTCAGTGATCTGAGCTTTTTCCTGATATTTAGATAATCTAAAGATGCTATGGACATATCGGGTAAAAGTTATAAGGCCTTCCTCAAACGTCAGGAGGCATTAAAAAAACAATACAGCGAAAAGCAGGCAGAGAAGCAGCATTCAAAAGGCAAGCTTACGGCTCAGGAAAGGATAAATCTTTTGTTTGATCCGGGCACATTTGAAGAGATAGATACCTTTGTCACTCCTGCCGATCAGCCGGTAGAATTTGGCAGGGTTGAAAGGACATACGGTGATGGTGTAATTGTTGGTTATGGGAAAGTAAATGGCCGGCTCATTTTCGCCTATGCACAGGATTTCACTATTATGGGAGGTTCACTTGGGGCTGTACATTCCCGGAAAATTGCAAAGATACAGGAGATGGCACTCAAAATGGGTTCTCCCATTATAGGCATGATGGATTCCGGAGGAGCAAGAATACAGGAAGGTGTTGCCAGCCTGAGCGGATATGCATCAATCTTTCAAAACATTATTCATTCATCCGGGATTATACCTCAGATCTCAGTGATCATGGGGCCTGCTGCGGGAGGAGCTGTATACTCTCCTGCACTGACCGATTTTGTTTTTATGGTCAATCATACCAGTTATATGTTTGTAACCGGACCAAATGTAGTCAGGGAAGTATTGAATGAAGAAGTTACATTTGACGAACTGGGAGGAGCTGAAGTGCATGCATGTAAAAGTGGTGTGGCTCATATGATATATGATGACGAAGAAAACACCATTATGGCCCTTAAAAAGTTCCTGACTTATCTGCCTTCAAATAATGTTGAGAATCCTCCTGTCGTATCTGAAGATAATTCGACACCTGATATAAATGATAAATTAAGGGATATCGTACCGGATGATCCAAATAAGCCTTATGATGTAAAGGATGTTATCAACCTTCTTGTCGACCGTAACAGTTTCTTTGAAACAGCAGAGTTGTATGCACCCAATATTGTTACCGGGCTGGCCAGGATAAAAGGAAAGACCATAGGAATTGTTGCAAATCAGCCAAAGGTACTCGCGGGTGTCCTTGACATAGACTCCTCAACAAAAGGTGCGAGATTTATTCGTTTTTGCGATGCTTTCAACATACCCATTATTACTCTGGAAGATGTTCCGGGCTTTCTGCCAGGTGTTAATCAGGAACATGCAGGAATAATAAGGAATGGAGCCAAGCTTCTTTTTGCCTACAGTGAAGCAACAGTACCGCGAATAACGGTGATACTGAGAAAAGCATACGGAGGAGCATTTATTGTAATGAACTGTAAGAAGCTGGGAGGGGATTTCAGTTTTGCCTGGCCAACAGCAGAAATTGCAGTAATGGGACCTGATGGTGCCGTGGCAATCCTGTACCGGAAAGAACTGGCAGAATCTTCCAATCCTGCCGAATTGAAAAAAGAACTGGTGAAAAAATACCGTGACAAAATTGCAAATCCTTTTATTGCTGACGAGAGTGGTTACATTGATGAGGTTATAGATCCTGCAATAACAAGAAAAAAAATCATATCTGCCCTACAGGCGCTAAGCAATAAATGGGTAAAAGTACCTTCGAGAAAACATGGAAATATGCCATTGTAAGCAATAAACCCTGTCAATGGGTGTTTATTCAAAACGTATCAATTATTCACAACTTTTAATCTGAAAGATTACACTAGTATATGATTATGAAAAGTCCTTATCAGATCTTTCAAATAAATATTAAATAATCGTATGAAAATAAAAAAGATATTAATAGCAAACCGGGGGGAAATTGCAATCAGGATAATAAGAACTGCAAAACAGATGAAAATAAGCACAGTTGCAATTCGTACTGCTATTGAACCCAACGCAATGTATCTTGAATACGCTGATGAGATTTATGATTACAGTGAAGATCTTACGGAAATACCTGTTTTTCTGGATATTGAAAAAATTATTGAAATTGCATTGAATACAGGAGCAGATGCTATTCATCCAGGCTACGGTTTCCTTGCAGAAAATGCATATTTTGCCAATAAATGTCTGGAAAACAAGCTTATTTTCATTGGGCCGGACCCGGATACAATATATAAAATGGGGAACAAGACTATTGCCAGAAAAATAGCTCTTGCCAATGGTATTCCAGTAGCAAGCGGTAGTGAAGGAAATATATCAAATGAAGAAGAAGCTATTGCCCTTGCAGAAAAAATAGGTTATCCGGTTATCATTAAAGCAGCCTCGGGAGGTGGAGGAAGAGGTATGCGTATCGTTAGGAAAGCTGAAGACATGGAAAAGTTCTTTATGATAGCCAGTAAAGAAGCTGAAAAAGCGTTTAAAGATCCTTCAGTTTTTATCGAGAAATATATTGAAAATCCTAAACATATTGAATTTCAAATACTCGGAGACAAATTTGGAAATGTGATTCATCTTGGTGAGCGGGAATGTTCTATACAAAGGAAGCATCAGAAACTTCTGGAAGAAGCACCATCCAGTGCTCTTAACAGTGAGCTTAGGCGGAAAATGGGTGCGACAGCTGTAAAAATAGCCAAAGCAGTGGATTATTATTCTGCTGGTACTGTTGAGTTTCTTCTTGATTCGGATGATAATTACTACTTCATGGAGATGAATACACGGATACAGGTTGAACATACTGTTACAGAAATAGTTACTGGTATTGATCTTATCCAGCAGCAGATCCGGATTGCCAATGGCAATGCACTGAATATAAAACAGGAAGATGTTATTTTAAAGGGTTGGGCCATTGAATGCCGGATAAATGCTGAAGATGTACAGGCTGGTTTCGCACCCGATCCCGGTAAAATTGAAAATTTAAGTATGCCTTCAGGACCAGAGATAAGGATTGATACGGGAATTAAAGCCGGATCTTCGATAGTATCCAGTTATGACTCCATGATAGCTAAGTTGATTGTTAAAGGAAAAGACAGGAAAGATGCCATTAAAAATTGTAAAATGGCACTTGATAAAGTATGGATAAAAGGGACAAAAACCACTCTTCCCTTCTTCAGGATGCTGGTGCGAAACCAAAAGTTCCTTGAAGGTAATTTCACAACAGCATTTATAGAAAAAGATATTGAAAAATACTATTTAAACAGCGAATATGAGGAGATGCTTGCTGCCTGGCTGGCAACAAAAATGTTTGTTGAGGAGAACCTGGAGGAAAACAGCATACAGGTAGATTTCGAAAACGGGAAAGAGATGAGCCCCTGGCTTATGAACAAGAGAATGAACCAATTCTAAAATATGTTTCAAAAACCATGAATAACCTGAAGATAAAAAAGCTATATGCCCTTTCATCAGAAAAGAGAAAATTCAGTTTCACTCTTCCTCTCCGGAATAAGATCCGTATAGGCAAGCGGGACTATGTAGTGAGTTTGAAAAGCGATGAAAAATATGGCACTTATATTTTATGGAAAAACAGGAAATACCCTGTTGAGATAATAAGGTCCAGGCAAAACAGCTATGAAATCCTTTTCAATGATATAAGCTATACATTCACCGTAGAGACTCCTTTCTCAATGAAGAGAATGAAAGTTCTGAATGCCACAAAAAAGAAGGTGGAACAAGAATCAATAAAAGCGCCAATGCCTGGTAAACTAATAGATGTATGTGTCAGAGAGGGGTCTGTGGTACAACGCGGAGAATCGGTAGTCATCCTGGAAGCCATGAAGATGCAGAATGAAATTCAATCACCTGTCAGTGGCACAGTAACCAGAATACTTGTTAAACCTAATGCAAATGTAATGAAGGATGATATACTTGTCGAGATAAAAGTTGATTAATCTCACATTACACATCCTTAGACAGATACAGCATGGTATATTGATCTTCCTTTATTTCTTTTCAGGCACCTGTTTCAGTGTTTCACACAGCAGGCTGAAAAATTTCTTTACAGAAGTAATACCTACTTTTTCGTCAGGAGAATGCGGATACTTGATGGTTGGTCCAAAAGAGATCATATCAAGAGCCGGATATACTCCACCTATAATTGCACATTCCAGTCCGGCGTGAATAGCTTTTATCTCAGGCATTACTCCGAACAATTTTTTATAAACATCAGCAGATACGCCAAGTATCGGAGAATCCATGTCCGGTTTCCATCCGGGATAACCTCCCGACATCTCTACATCGGCATCAATAAGATGGAAAACAGCTGCAATACGCCATGCCGTAGCTTCTTTTGCGGAATCAACCGAGCTGCGACACAGATTCTGGACTTCAAAGTTACCTTTACTCACTTTTACGATAGCCAGGTTATTAGAAGTCTCAACTAATCCTTTTACTGCCTGACTCATTCTCTGAACACCGTTTGGACACGCAAAGACAGCTCTTATAATTCTGTATTGATCGTTTTCTGACATTACTTTTTCCGGCATTTCGCATTTAATGGATGAAAATGACAAATCGGGTTCAGTATCGGTAAATTCAGCTTTGTAGATCTTTTCGTATTCTTTCACGAATTTCTCAAATGCTTTCACTTTTTCATCTGCAACAAGCAATACAGAGTATGATTCCCTTGGTATTGCATTACGCAAATTTCCTCCTTCCGCTTCAGCAAGCCGGATATTAAAATCCGATTCCGCCTGCATAAGGAAACGGAACATAAGTTTATTTGAGTTAGCTCTGCCCAATGCAATATCCACTCCTGAATGGCCTCCTTTTAACCCTTTGGCTGTAATCCTGTAAGGAGTCATACCTTCAGGTACTTTTTCTTCCTTATATTTCTTTTTTGCACTAATATCCAGACCACCGGCACATCCCACACAAAGCTCATTTATATCTTCAGAATCCAGATTAATAAGAATATCTCCATCCAGTAGTCCTTTTTTCAAACCAAAAGCCCCGGTCATTCCTGTCTCCTCATCAATAGTAAAGAGTGCTTCAAGCGGACCGTGGGGAATATCTTCTGAAGCCAGAATAGCTAATGTAGCAGCAACACCTATCCCATTGTCAGACCCCAGTGTAGTCCCGTTTGCTTTTACCCAGTCTCCGTCAATAAGAGTCTCAATAGGGTCCTTCTCAAAATCATGTTTCTTATCATTGTTTTTCTGAGGCACCATGTCAAGATGTGTCTGTAATACAACACCTTTCCTTTTTTCCATCCCCCTGGAAGCCGGTTTTTTGATAATAACATTCCCCGTCTTATCGACGATGGTCTCCAGTTTATGATCGTTCCCAAACTTTACTATATAATCTATAACTTTTTGTTCTTTTTTTGAAGGACGCGGAATCTGAGTCAGATCATAGAAGAAATTCCATAATGCCCCGGGCTCAAGTTTACGTATATCGTTCATTATTAATAGATTTAGTGAATATTACTTATTGTCATAAGAGTTAAAATTAATGATTATTATCGGAATAAGTGAAGTATTGTGATGAATATTTATCATTGTTTTTGCAGTATTTGGTATTTCTCATATATGCAGTTAAAATAAAAAAGTAATTATAAGGGAAAAATACAGTTTAATATGCAAGAGAATGATTTATGTTTCGTAACAAAAAATTAACAATCCGGCAGATAGTATTAAGGCATATTTTCTAATTTTACACCAGATTTTGTAAAAAGATTATATTTGAATATCATTACCAGATTAGCCTGTCAGGTACAGATGCTATGGATTAAAAATCAGTCTGGTAGTATAATGCCGGAAATAAACAAAAGGTGAATATATATTTAATTTTTGTAATCATTCTGTTTATTCTAGCCATTTCGGACCTGGTAGTCGGAGTATCGAATGATGCGGCAAATTTTCTCAATTCAGCTATTGGTTCAAAAGTAGCACCCTTCAGAGTGATACTTGCTGTTGCCGGATTGGGAGTTCTTGTTGGAGCCACATTTTCCAGCGGAATGATGGAGATTGCAAGGTCAGGGATATTTCACCCTGATAAATTCTATTTTTCAGAGATCATGATTATCTTCCTTGCAGTCATGATAACTGATATTATTTTATTGGACACATTTAATACTTTCGGTTTACCTACTTCAACAACTGTTTCAATAGTATTTGAATTACTGGGGGCTGCTGTAGCAATATCCCTTATTAAAATCTCAAAAACTCCTGAAGGGTTTTCTGATATAGCAAGTTATATCAATTCAACAAAAGCTTTGGCAATAATATCGGGCATTCTGCTTTCAGTAGTAATCGCTTTTACTGCAGGTATGATAGTCCAGTTTTTCACAAGGCTGGTTTTCTCTTTTAATTATCAGCGTTACATGAAATATTTCGGTGCCCTGTGGGGTGGGCTGGCAATTACTGCAATAATATATTTCATGATTGTAAAAGGGGCCAAAGGTGCATCGTTCATGACCGAAGAATCGTTGACCTGGTTCAGGGAAAACACTGTAAGACTGTTGTTATATTCTTTTGTTTCAATTACCCTGCTATTGCAACTCCTGATATCATTCTTCAGGATAAATATTTTGAGAATTATAGTCCTGGTTGGAACATTTTCCCTGGCAATGGCTTTTGCAGGGAATGATCTTGTGAATTTCATTGGAGTTCCTCTGGCCGGATTTGAATCATTCAGAGAAGCACTTTCTGCTCCCGGTTTTAATCCTGACACATACACCATGGAAGCTCTCAGTGAACCGGTAAAAACTCCAACATATTTTCTTATGCTTGCCGGGTTAATAATGGTTGCAACATTATTTTTCTCAAAGAAAGCCCGTAGTGTATCCCAGACAGAAATTGGTCTTGCCCGTCAGGATGCAGGAACAGAAAGGTTTGCTTCTTCCAGAATATCAAGAACAGTAGTCAGAGGATCTGTGGGAGCATCGAAATTCTTCAACAGAATTGTTCCATTAAAAGTAATAAACTTTATCGATAAAAGATTCGATCCCCGGGTTTTCAACAAAAAGACAAAAAACAAACAGGATTCGACCTCTTTTGATCAACTAAGAGCTTCTGTGAATATGTTTGTAGCAAGTATACTTATTGCAACAGCAACTTCACTTAAACTTCCTCTTTCCACCACCTATGTAACTTTTATGGTAGCAATGGGTACATCTCTTGCAGATGGAGCATGGGGAAGGGAAAGTGCCGTTTTCCGGATCACTGGTGTCACGACGGTAATTGGTGGCTGGTTTTTCACCGCTCTTATTGCCTTTACGGTGTCTTCACTTGTAGCTCTCTTCCTTAACTGGGGTGGATTAATAGCTATTTTTACAGCTTTAGCCCTTGCAATATTCCTCGTAATAAAAACCAATTTCATTCATAAAAAGAGACTTCTTATTCAGAACAAAAAAGATGAATTGGATGATAAAGAGACACTCAATGGAGAAAACGTGATGCAGAGATGTTCTTCTTCAATAACAAAAGTAGTAAGTACTGTTTCCAAGTTGTATTTCTCAGCTATTTTCAGTCTCATCAGAGAGGACCGAAAGAAAATGAAAAAAGTTATAAAAAATGTTAATGAATTGAACAAGGATGCCAAAGAACTTAAATACAATATATATCCTATTCTAAAAAAGCTTGAGGAAGATTCTATTGAAACAGGACCTTTTTATGTCCAGATACTTGATTATATAAGAGAAATGGCCCACTGTCTCAGATATCTTTCTGACAGTATATATGAATATATAGATAATAATCACCCGCCAGTAATACCCGCACAGGTTAAAGATCTGCATGAACTTAACGAATCAATGAATGAATTTTTTGATGAAATATTCAGAATAAGCAAAACAAAAAAATTTAATGAGATAAACAATCTGATATCACAACAGCAAGCGATCCTGGATCTTATCTCCAAAATAAAGAAAAGACACATTAAGTTCATTAAATCCGAACTGGTTGGTACAAGAAATACTCTTATGTATCTGAATTTATTATCTGAAAGTAAAAATCTGGTGCTTCATACAATAAATATGCTAAAATCACACAGGGATTTTATCCTGAGTAACAAATCTCAAAAAATAACTAACCAATTCAGTAAAATAGAAATGACCTGATTCAACGGTTTTTTTTATTTTTGTCTTTTAATTCAGAAGTATTATTCTTTTTTTTCACACTGATCAATAACTTTTAAAGATGAATATTGATAAGATCCTCAAGTTTTTTGTTCCAAAGGATCATTCTTTTCATCCTCTTTTCGAGGAGAGTGCAAGAAATCTTGTTAAAGCCTCAGAACTACTCAGGCACATGTTAACTTTCACTGAGACCGAGGACCATGAAAAGATACACAAGGAGATAAAAGACGTTGAACATATTGGCGATATTATTACAGATAAGACCTACGAACAGCTTAACAAATCCTTTATCACCCCATTTGACCGGGAAGATATACAGGATCTGATCTTTCACATGGATGATGTTGTTGATTCAATTAACGGTGTAGGGAGAAGGATATGTCTTTACAAACCCAAAAAACTCCTCGCTGTTTACAAGGTTATGGCTGACATGCTTTATGAAGCTGCCAAAGAAATTGAAGTGGGCATTCACTGTCTGAATGATGCTGCTGCCAATAAAAAAGAAATTACCCAGGCCTGTAACAATATCACTGCTATAGAACACAAGGTTGATGAGTATTACTATGTAGCTATTTCAGAACTTTTTGACAAAGAAAAAGATGCTGCTGAACTACTAAAAAACAATAAGATTCTTGAGATACTAGAGAGGTGTGTTGACCGGGCAGAAGATGTAGCTGACATTATTAAATCAATCCTAATCAAGATGGCCTGAAACAACCGGTCAGGTTACACTATTTCCTGCACCATGATAAAAACATAAATAGCAATTCTCCTTTTTATCATGATGGTCTTTGTCCTGAAGGAAGTTCCAGTCCGTAACCCTGTTTCTTGTCTGCCTGCCTTAGTTTATAAGCAAGAAAAATAGACACTACACCGCATAGCACGAGTATTAGAATAGGAATAGTGTAATCATAGGTCATCTCTCCTGCTCTTATAGCTTCAAGGTCTTTTTTGTTTGCAAGGTCAAGTACTGCTCCTATTCCCCAGAAAAATAAACCCAGACCCCAGTTCTGAACTGTGAACATTGAAGCATAAGCTGTTCCCAGACGGTTTTCTGCAACTATTTTGGCAACAGAAGGCCACATGGCTGCAGGAACAAGGGAAAATGCGATGCCTAGACTTAGCAGGCCTGTATAGGCCAGTATTTTAATGCTGAAAAGTGAGAGTGAGAGATGGGCAAAGATAAGCAATAAGGATCCAAGTATCATTAATGAAGCTCCTTTACCTTTTTTGTCGACATAATTCCCGAATATCGGAGTGAACAGGATAGTTCCAAGCGGTATCAGGGATGCTGTCTTCGGACCATTGGAAAACCATATCCTGAAAGTATCCTTAAGCAGGAAACAAAATCCAAGAAAAACGGCCAGGATTATCAACATAGATAAATTTTTATTAGCTCTGGATTTAATGTTTGAAGGTACAAGAGAAAATGCCAGTCCGAAAAAAAACAACAGAATATATATACTTGAATTACCAAGTGCTTTGCTCCCAAAGAGAATTACGTTACTATTCGGATCATCAGGAAGATTATATGTAAAACCGAATTTATTGACGAGCATATCGGGTGCATATTGAATAAAAGGGAAGACTGCAGCATAGAAGGCCACACAGAGAAGTGCTATATAAATAAATGAAGGATTTGTAGCCAGTTTGATAAGATCTGCAAAGCGGAACTCCTCTTCTTCGACTGCATTTTCTGCCAGTCCTGATTTTTGTTTATCAATTCTTAAATCAAAGAAAGTATAGATTATGAACAATATTAACCCTATACCTATCAAAGTGGCGGCGAAAGTGACTGCAGGAGCCACATGTCCATTGGCAATGTCGGGTGATACCGCTATCCCAAGTGCCGAACCAAGTCGACCAAACCCCACATTTACTGCCATGGCCAAAGCCATTTCATATCCTTTGAACCATTTTACTATTGTACGTGTTGCAACGACACAGGTTATCTCCAGACCAATACCGAACATAATACGACCTACTATCATCATTGTCAGCATAGTATTATGATCATTCCCAAATACTCCTGCTGAGGCCATTGCCGTAAGAGCTCCACCAATTGCAGCCAGGCCTCCAAAAATAATACCTGCCAACCTTATTCCCCACTTATCAAGAACAATTCCTCCGACTATTATCATGCCAAACATATTGGCTATTGTGGTCAGTCCAATTAACCTGCCGAATTCCTCACTGGTAAAACCAAGTTCAGATTCCATCAGACCTTTTAATCCGGAAAAGAAATCCTGAAACCAATAAGTAGAAAACATTAGAGCACTTAACAATACAAGTATAAGCCACCTTAATGCAGCAGAGTCGCGTAAAGATTTATTTTCAGCATTCATATAATCATGATTTTGAGCTGTAAATGTAAAAAAATTTATGAATGAACCTGTCTAACCCAAAAACAATTAATGAACCAAACTGTTTTTTTATTGTTTAAAATAATGATTGGATAAAATCTGATGATTTTATACTATTGAAAAAAGTTAAAAACAATATTTAAGAAAAATTATGAGAAGATTAATAATTATACTTATGAGCACTCTGGCAATTGTTACTGCAAATGCCCAGGCTTCATCAGCAAGTGAAAATGAAAAGGTTAAATGGCTCAGCATAGAGGAAGCAGAAAAACAGATGAAACAATCACCCAAACCTCTCTTTATAGACACCTTTACTGATTGGTGCGGATGGTGTAAAAAAATGGACCAGGACACTTTCAGCAATCCTGTAATATCTGATATTCTAAATAATAAATTTTATCCTGTTAAGTTCAATGCAGAAAGCAAAGAGGATATAACCTTTCTAGGACAAACGTTCATTAATGACGGTAAAGCCGGCAATGCTCATCAACTGGCAGTGGCTCTTCTAAGAGGAGAATTATCATTCCCTACTGTTGTATTTTTAACTTCTGAAGAAGAAAAAGTGTATCTCACTCCTGTAAAAGGTTACAGGGACGCCAAAGAGATGGAACTATTACTTGGCTATTTCTCAGAAGAGATATACAAAACAAAAAGTCTTGAAGAATATCAGAAGGAATTTACAAGCAAAATAAAATAATACAGATTACAGCTTATTATCTTCCGAGAAGATAGTTCGAAGGAAGTTGCATAATCTCTCCAAACTGATAAATTAGTTTTCGCGATTTATAAAGAAGTTCTTCTTCAAAACCGGCATTAACAGTAACGACATCCGGTATCCTGTAAAATAATTTGTCATAGACAGGTACTATGGGAGTTGTCGGTGTTTTTTTCAGTACTGTGATATCTTTAAGTTTTTGTTCCGGAACAAATTCTATAATAAAAGGTTTGCCATTACTTTCCTTAAAATTATCCGGGCCTGTCACTTCAGAAAAATTGAATATTGGAATTCTGTTTCCTTTGTCATCAGGTGTTGGGATAACCTGATATGTAAATACTTTTGTTTCTGTGAAAGTACGTCCGGTAAACAAAGCAGTATATTCTTCTTCCATTTTGTTAAGTTCATTTATTGCTGCTGCATCCTGTGGAAATACATTTGCTTCTCCTATTAAAACCATAAATTTTCCTTCTCTGAGATCCATCAGTCGGTTTGCAGCTCTCTCTGCCAATTGTTCTGTAGTCAACTTATTCTTCCGGTCAACAGTATATGGTATCCTGATATATTGTTCATTCATCTTTATCCTCTGAAAGGCAGTATCAGTGGATGTACGGTAGTATTCATCTGATCCCAGATCAAAAGAATGGAATTGTGAAAAATCCAATTCTTTGTCATTCACCATCATACCATCATATTGATTCAATGCAGGTCCAATATCAAGGATCAGTCCGTTCTCTTTAAGGGCCAGTATGTTATTTTGCTGCAAAGTATTACTTTCGATAACATAAAACTCTGAAGGATCAACTTCTTCGTGAGAATGGATTTTAACATCCTTTATTGACCAGTATTCATCTTCATGCATTATAACATTGCCAAGTCCAAGCAGTTCTTCAGCGTACCTGGCATACGGTCCGGGTATCTCAATAGTTCTTTCCATCTCTACCCTGACAGTAAAAACAGTCATAGGTAATGCATAAATAATTGTTCCCGGCCTCAGGCTTACAGTATCTGAAAGCGGAATGATCAAAGGTCCTTCTGTATGTTGTTTATTAAAGGAAGAACATGAAGCTGCTACTAAAGTGAGCAATAAAAAAATAACTGGAAATAGTTTTTTCATCCTTTCAGAATTTTTATAAATAAAACACAGGTACTGAAAACATCCTTATATCTGATGCTTGTTGTAATAAAAATTTTATTCTGTTTTTATTAATGATAATAAGTATACATTATAACCCCTTTCAACATGTTATTATTATATCAACAAACCATGTCTTTCACTCTCTTATCCTTTTAAAGGCTTCTCCTACAGAATCAACGATATCAGAAGCAATAAGAGATTCTCCGGATATTTTTTCTGCAGCAATATCGCCTGCCAGTCCATGAATAAAGACGCCTGTTATTGCCGCTGCAAGGGCATTGTATCCCTGTGCCAGCAAAGAAAGGATCATTCCGGTAAGAACATCTCCACTTCCTGCAGTTGCCATTCCCGGATTACCGGAACTGTTAAACCAGACTTTTCCATCGGTATCGGCAACTGAAGTATAAGCTCCTTTGAGCACCACAATGCACCTGTACTTATGTGCGAATTCCATCTGTTTCATCAGGCGGGCATAACCGTCAGCTGCATTTCCTGTCAACCGTTCAAATTCTTTCGGATGAGGTGTCAACACGGTTTCATAAGGCAGTTCATCAAGCCATTTCCTGTTCATTGAGAGTATATTAAGGCCATCTGCATCTATAACGATTTTTTTTTCGCTCTGTTTGATCATTTCGTGCAGGACCTCCTGTGTTTCGGGTTCAGTGCCCATTCCCGGACCAATGCCAAGAGCATTATACTTATCTGTAACAATCTTTTCTGTTATAATTCTATCTGATCTGTCATTAATAACCATTGCTTCAGGGATATATGTCTGAAGAATAATATTACCGGAAGAAGGAATGTGACATGATAAAAGACCTGCTCCGGTACGTAATGCAGCTTTTGCTCCCAGTGCAATGGCTCCTGTTTTACCATATGAACCACCGGTAAGCAGTGCATGGCCAAAATTACCCTTGTGATCAAATTTATTCCTTCTTTTAATAAAAGGAAGGACTATATCCTTATCAATAAATATCCACGGCGTATCCATCCTGTTAATAACATCCTGATGAAGACCTATAGGGAGGACAGCCCATTCTCCTGTATATTTTTCGTTTTCAGGGAACATAAAAGATAATTTCGGGAACTGAAAGCTAAGAGTATAATCTGCTTTGATTATATTTTCAGGGTTACTCAAAGAATTATCTTCACCAAACAAGCCGGAAGGAATGTCTACTGAAATAACTGTTGCACCTGTATGGTTTATTTTTCTGACAACCTCACCAGCAAGTCCTTCAACAGGTCGCGTGAGGCCTGATCCGAAAATAGCATCTATTATGACTTCTCCCTCTTTAATTTGGGGAAAATCATGTATTCCGTTTATCACATTAAAAGGCACATGCGTCTCATTAATCAGTCTTTCTTTTTTATTTTTCCAGACAGCTGATGTAGTTCCACCAATATCAACATAAAAGACTTTGGGTTTATATGAGTTGTTCGACATAATTCTGGCAAGTGTCAGGCCGTCTCCACCATTATTACCTGGTCCTGTGAACAGATAAACTGGTATAGTCACCGGAAACCTGTTTGCATACCAATCGAACAACTTTGAGGCAGCCCGTTCCATCAGATCTTCAGGACGCACAGGTTCATTAATGACAGTGTATTCATCTATTTTCTTTACTTCAGAACTCCGGAATATTTTCATGATTTCAAATACAATAAACTACAAAATTAATCTCTTCAGCCATTAATAAAAAAAGATTAATATATTTGTTCACTATCAGATATCAGTTCGTCCTGAAGAAGGTAATTATTACCTTACAGATCAGATATGTAACTGACCTGTTATTTATTTATAAACTAATACAATACTCAATGTTCAAGAATCATCCCAAAGGATTACTGGCCGCAGCGCTGGCAAATATGGGAGAGCGGTTTGGCTTCTATACGATGATGGCAATACTCGTGTTGTTTTTACAGGCCAAATTTGGATTAAGCGGTACTGATGCCGGCTTAATATATTCCATATTTTATTTTTCCATTTACATATTGGCTTTTGCCGGCGGATTGATTGCTGACCGCACAAGAAAATACAAAACCACTATTCTTGCCGGTCTCATTATTATGGCGACAGGTTATCTGATAATAGCCTTTCCCACTCCTACTCCTGTTCCGAATAAAACATTATTCCTCATTCTTTCATGTTTTGGCCTTTTGACTATTGCCTTTGGAAATGGTATGTTTAAAGGCAACCTTCAAGCTGTTGTGGGACAAATGTATGACAATGAAACTTATGGAAAAATGAGAGATTCTGGTTTTTCCATTTTTTATATGTTCATTAATGTAGGAGCACTTTTTGCTCCGCTTATTGCTATTGCAATAAGGAATATATGGCTTGCCAGGTTTGGATTTGAATACAATGCAACACTCCCGGAATTATGTCATTCACATCTTTCCGGAACATTAACTCCGGAAGCAGGGGAAAGACTTGCCATGCTTGCTGAACGAGTTTCAGGAGCTCCTCTCACAGATATTACTGCTTTCGCCAATAGTTATCTTGACGTCTTTACCAAAGGTTTCCATTATGCCTTTGGAGTATCGGTGTTGGCAATGCTTATTTCTCTTGCTGTATATGTTTTTAACAAAAACAGAATGCCAAATCCTGCACCGGCAATAGTTAAATCTGTTGACCCTTCTGCTGTTGAAATGGATTTGAAAGAGATACGTCAAAGGTTATATGCATTGTTTGCAGTTTTTGGAATAGTTATCTTCTTCTGGTTCTCTTTCCATCAAAATGGTCTTACTCTTACTTACTTTGCAAAAGACTACACAGACCTTAGTGGCATCAGTATCAATCTCGGTTTTGTAGTAATAGAAGGGGCTGAGATCTTCCAGTCTATCAATCCCCTCTTCATAGTCTTACTGACACCTGTCATAATGGCCATTTTCGGATACCTAAGGGCTCGCGACAAAGAACCTTCCACTCCAAGAAAAATTGCTATTGGTATGTTCATTGCAGCATTAGCCTATGTTGTAATGACACTGGGATCCCTGAATCTTCCGTTAAAACAGGAAGTAGACGCCATGGGTGGTCTTCCTGATGCACAACGCGTTACCCCCTTTCTGCTTATAGGTACTTACTTTATTCTGACCGTTGCTGAATTGTTTATAAGCCCACTGGGAATATCATTTGTTTCAAAAGTTGCACCACCTCAATTCCAGGGAATTATGCAGGGAGGATGGCTTGGCGCTACAGCAATAGGAAATCAGTTATTATTTATCGGAGCCGTACTATACGATAATGTTCCGATATGGCTTACATGGTCTGTTTTTGTTATTGCCTGTATGCTTTCAATGTTTACAATGTTATTTATGGTAAAATGGCTTGAAAGAGTCGCCAGATAACAGCATTCTGAAAAACAGAAATATTCTTTCATAAAATACGAAAGAACCTGTTCCGGCTGACAGATAGTTTTCACTATCAGAGCCAGCTCATCTGACAGCAACTTCCATGAATAATAAAGGAGGTTGTCATGCAATTGTTTATAAGGACACATTCTTGTTAAATATCATTACTAAACAGTGCATGTTACATATATTAATGTATGGAAATTGGTCATGTTATTAATAAAATATAGTCATGAAAGAAGTCTGTCTTGATTTTTATTACTTTTGCACCTTTAGTGAGGATGTCTTAAAAACAGACTTAATTACGATTCAGCCATTAATCTTTGATAGGGTATGCATGTCATCCTGTAATACTAACCATTAAAGATTTCCTGGCAAATTGTAAAGGGCATTTTAGACACTCTCATCCTGTAAAAACTCTTGAAAAATGAAAGTTTTAAAATTTGGAGGAACATCAATAGGCTCTCCTGATATGGTCCTCAAGGTAAAAGGCATCATAGAATCCCGGAAGCTCCCATGCGTTATTGTTGTTTCTGCTTTCGGCGGAGTTACTGACAAACTCTGCATGATCTCTGAACTTGCCTCTTCGGGTAATAATGAATACAAAACTCTTCTTGAAGAAATAAATGACAAACACAGGCAATTTGCCATAAAGCTTATCGGTGATAAAACTGTTCAGGAAAAGGTTCTTGAAGCTGTGGAAAGTATTTCGGATGAGCTACGGGAGACATGCAAAGGAATTTATTTACTCCGTGAGGTTACAAAGCATTCTTCTGATCAGGTTCTTGCCAGCGGCGAAAGGATATCATCCCTTATTGTAAGCAGTTTATTTCCTGAAGCTGAATATATTGATTCACGTGAAATTATAATAACTGATTCACGAAATCAATGCCCTCTTATTGATTTTAATAAGACTGAAAAGCTCATTAAGAAGAGAATATCAGGGGAAAAACAGCTTATTATTGTTCCTGGTTTCATAGGAAGCAACAATAAGGGAGAGACCACTACACTAGGCAGAGGAGGATCAGACTATACTGCTGCAATACTTGCTGCTGCTCTTAATGCCGAGGTACTGGAGATCTGGACTGATGTAGATGGTTTCATGACTGCTGACCCGAAGAAAGTTGAAAGAGCCTACACTATTGAAAGTCTGACATATTCGGAAGCCATGGAACTTTCGCATTTTGGTGCAAAAGTAGTTTATACTCCTACTCTTCGTCCTGTTTTCAAAGCCAATATCCCGGTAGCAATACATAATACTTTTAACCCGGAAGCCCCTGGAACAATCATAAGTCATAAATCTTCAGATAACAGTCGCAGTCCGATAAAAGGGATATCTTCGATTGATCATATTGATCTCATTACCCTACAGGGACCTGCCATGGTTGGAGTAACGGGCACTTCGTCGAGACTTTTTGGCGCACTGGCCAAAAATGAAATAAACATTATACTTATCACACAGGCGTCATCGGAATATTCCATCACATTTGCAGTGAAGCCGGAGGATTCAAATGCTGCTTTTGAAGCCATCAGTGATGAGTTCGAAAGGGAAATAAGACAAAACAGCGAGTTGAAGATTGCTGTGGAGAAAAATATGTCAATCATTGCGATTGTAGGAGAGAAAATGAAAAACACTCCGGGTATTTCAGCAACTCTCTTTAAATCTCTGGGGAGAAACGGCGTTAATGTTGTAGCTACTGCACAAGGGTCATCAGAGTTGAATATTTCTGTTGTCATAAAAAACAAGAACCTTAAAAAAGCCCTTAATGTAATCCACGATGGATTCTTCCTGTCTGCATACAATGAAATGAATATCTTTATTGCAGGGACAGGACTTGTAGGATCCAGCCTGATAAAGCAGCTTCAGCAACAGCACAAAATCCTTTTTTCAGATCATAACCTGAAAGTTAACCTGAAAGGAATAACCAATTCCAGCAGAATGCTTATAAGCTCAGGAGAATTATCTTTTGATTCTTGCAAAGAATCCCTAAAGGACGAAGGTGTAAAAGCTGATATCTCTACCTTTGTTCAGAATATAAAGAAAATGAATCTCAGAAATTCTGTTTTCATCGATTGTACAGCTGATGCCAGGGTCGCATCACAATATTCAGAACTGTTATCGGGTTATGTTTCAGTAGTAACAGCAAATAAAATAGCCTGTTCTTCTGCTTATGATTATTACCTGAGTTTGAAAAATATAGCTGGCGTAAAAGGAGTTCGCTTCATGTATGAGACTACTGTAGGTGCCGGTCTTCCGATTATCAAAACGATCAGTGACCTGATATTGAGTGGTGATAAAATTCATAAAATTGAAGCTGTACTGTCTGGTACGCTGAATTTTATCTTTAATGAGTTGAGCAGTGAATTGCCTCTTAGTAAAGCTATACGCAAAGCAAGAGAAAAAGGGTATTCAGAACCTGATCCCAGAATAGATCTCAGTGGTACAGATGTGGTAAGAAAAATCCTGATCCTGTCACGCGAGGCAGGTTATAAAATAGAACAAAAAGATGTTGAAGTCATCACATTCCTTCCGGATGAATGTTTTAAAGGTGATCTGAATGAGTTCTACAAAAATGTTGCCAGTTATGACGACGATTTTGAAAAACAAAGGAAAGATCTCGTTAAACAAAATAAAAAATGGAGATTCACTGCTACTTTGGAAAACGGAAAAGCCAAGGTTGGACTGATTGCTGTCGATCACGATCACCCTTCCTATAACCTGGAAGGAAGTAATAATATTGTCCTTCTCACTACCGAAAGATACAAAGAGCTGCCGATGGTCATCAAAGGATATGGAGCAGGTGCCGATGTCACAGCTGCAGGCGTTTTCGCAGACCTCATGAGAGTAATGAATGTATAATTTGTAAATAATAAACATACTGAAACATAAAGATCCTTGGGAAAAAATTCAATAAAATACTATTCAACGAACAGGGAAGCTCCAAAGGTTAGTTTTGGAGAAGCTCTCCTGAAAGGACTTGCACCGGACGGAGGCTTATATATGCCCGACATTATTCCTTCACTTAACAAAGCAGATATAGAGAATTTGTTTTCTCTTGATTATCCACATGTTGCATACCGGATACTAAATAGTTTTCTATCCGGTGAAATTGAGAGTGACAAATTACTTGAACTATGTCTTGATGCTTACAATTTTGATATACCGATTGAAAAAATCTTCGACAGGACATATATTCTGAGGCTGGATCAGGGGCCCACACTTTCTTTTAAGGATTTTGCTGCCAGAATGATGGCCAGACTTATGAGTTATTATATATCAATTGAAAACCGTCATTTTACTATACTAACAGCAACGTCAGGAGATACAGGGAGTGCTGTGGCAAATGCTTTCTACGGAATAGAAAATATAGATGTCATTGTATTATTCCCTGCTGAAGAAATAACTGATTATCAGCGTAAGCAAATGACAACTCTTAATAAAAACATAAATGCTGTTGCAATAAACGGAAAGTTCGATGATTGTCAGCGACTGGTCAAGAAGGCATTTCTCGATCAGTCTCTTTCAGAATGTTGCCTCTCATCTGCTAATTCAATAAATGTAGGCAGGTTGCTCCCTCAGTCGGTGTATTATTTCTATTCATGGTCAAGAATTGCAGCGAATACCGATGAAGCTGTTATTTTCAGTGTTCCTTCAGGTAACTACGGTAATCTTATGGGGGGAATACTTGCCAGAAACATGGGGTTGCCCGTTAAAAAATTCATCATATCTGCAAACGAAAATGATGAAGTGCCGAAATATTTGCAGAGTGGGATTTATAATATCATTGATCCGTCAATAAATTGTATCTCCAGTGCAATGAATGTTGGCCATCCCAGTAATATGGCAAGAATAATTGCTTTATATGGTGGAATGATGAACAGAGAAGGTGAAATAAAAGAGAGACCGGATTTTAACGGTATTATCAAAGATTTTGCAGGGTACAGCATCACAGATGAAGAGACACGAGAGACGATTGCAGCTTTTTATGAGAATTATGAACGTATAATTGAACCTCATGGGGCAGTAGCCTGGAGAGGAATGGAAATGTTCCGGGAGGAGTATGAATCATTTGAGACAGACAGCCCTCTTTACGTCTCTCTTGAAACAGCGCATCCCTCAAAATTCAGGGAAGAAATTGTAAAAATCCTGGGAATATCACCTGATATACCTGTTCAGCTGAGCAGAATTGAAAACATTGAAGAAAATTATACTGAACTTGAGAATGATTATAGTGAACTCAGGAACTTCATCCTTAAACACAAAAATAACACCAGATAAGTATGTATATTTTATGTTCTGATCTAGAAGGAGTATTTGTCCCGGAAATCTGGATAAACGTAGCTTTGGCTACGGGGATAGAAGAATTAAAGCTCACTACACGCGACATCAACAATTATGATGTACTGATGAAAGGAAGGCTTAACATTCTCCGGCAAAACAATCTTACTATTCACGATATTCAAAAAGTAATCAAAAATATTGATCCTTTGCCTGGTGCTGTGGATTTTATCTCCTGGGTCAAAAAAAGAACAGGGCTGATTATCGTATCGGATACTTTTATTGAGTTTGCTGATCCTTTAATGGAAAAACTGGGTCGTCCTACTCTTTTATGTAATTCTCTTACTATCGACAAAGACGGTAATATCATAAATTACAATCTACGGCAGAGCGATGGCAAAAGGAAAGTCACAGAAGCATTGCATAATCTTAACTATAAAGTTATTGCAGTAGGAGATTCGTATAACGATATATCCATGCTTCGAAAGGCAGAAGCAGGAATACTTTTCAGACCTCCTGAAAATGTGATAAAGGATAATAGTGATCTGCCGGTCACCAGAACTTATGAAGAGCTAAAGAAAATAATCTCATCAAAAGAGCATCTTTTACAATAAGGAAGACCATAATCTTTGATTTTTGTATATTTATCAATGATCATAGTTTTATATGGTTGTGCATCGTATTGTAATGATTTATTAAAAGATGAACAGTTTATTTTTAAGAAACAAATCCTTCCCAGTCTTAATGGCCTTATTAAGAATTATACTGGGATGGCATTTCTTGTATGAGGGTTTAATTAAGTTATTGAATCCTGACTGGTCAGCCAGATCTTATCTGGAAGGGTCGAGATGGATTTTTGGTGATCTGTTTCGCAGGATGGCCGAAAATGACATCATTTTACAAATTGTTGACTCATTGAATGCATGGGGACTGACACTCACCGGCTTTGCCCTTATGGTTGGTTTTTTTACCCGAATTGCTTCCTGGACAGGAATAGCTATGCTTCTGTTGTATTATTTAGCCTATCCACCTTTCGGTGGTTATGCCTACGGTGCCATCACTGATGGTAATTACCTGATAGTCAACAGAAACCTTATTGAAATTTTTTGCCTTCTTCTCATTGCTTTTTCCAGATCGGGGCAATTTCTGGGTCTGGACAGATTACTATTCGGCACTGATGATAAAAGATCTTGTGAATCAAAAGAAGAGGAGCATTTTTCTGCAGCGAACAGTACAAGAAGAGAATTACTGAAAGGTCTGGCAGGCTTACCCTTTCTGGCAGGTTTTGCAGGTGCTTTTCTGAAAAACACATCGGAACCTGGTGTTGATGCTGTTTCAAGTGCTACAATGCCAAGGGTTACCTATAAAAAAATTCCGGATCTGAAATATGAATTACCAAGAGGCAGAATAGGTGATTTGGAAATAAGTAAGCTGATCATGGGTTGTAATCTTATCAGCGGATATGCTCATTCCAGGGATCTCATATATGCAAACACCCTGTTCAAGGCCTATAATACTGACCAGAAGATTCTTGAAACATTTCATCTTGCAGAAATGGCTGGTATTAACACTGTTTTTCTCACTACACAGAACTATCCTCTTTTCAATAAGTATCTTAAACTTTATAATGGCAGGATGCAGTCAATATGCCAGACTGATCTCAGGGTAAGTGATTTTTACGGCGACATCAACAGAGCTATTGACGCAGGTGCTACAACTCTATATATACAAGGAGGTTATGCTGACCGTTACGTTAGGGATGGCAAGATTTCACAGATTGCAACTGCTGTTGAATATATAAAAAACAAAGGGTATCTCGCAGGTGTTGGCTGTCATGCTATTGAGGTCATCGAAGCATGTGAAAAAGAGAGAATCCCAAACGATTATTATGTCAAGACTTTTCACCACGACAACTACTGGTCAGCTCATCCTGTTGAAAACAGAGTACCATTCAGTGTAGACATTAAAAAATCAGTCGATCATAATATGATTCATGATAATATATTTGATCTTTTTCCTGAAAAGACAGCAGAAACAATGGCACAAGTAAAAAAGCCCTGGATAGCCTTTAAGGTACTGGCAGGTGGTGCTATTGCTCCTAAAGGGGGTTTCCGCTTTGCATTTGAAAACGGCGCGGATTTTATCTGTGTTGGTATGTTTGACTTTCAGATAATAGATGATGTAAATATTGCAGGTGAAATCCTGTCTCAGCCAGGTAAGCGAACAAGACCCTGGTATTCCTGATCAGCTATTTCAGAATGGCAGATGTATATTTATCTGCTATATCAGCCTGATCTTTCGCAAGATCTGAAATAACTACCATCATATCACCTTTCCAGGCAATAAAAATGTTACCGTTATAACCATCCGAAAAAGCATACTTGCCACTTTCTTTATTTCCTGTTTCTATCCCTGCTGAAGACAGATATTTACTGGCAGTTTCGTATGTTTCTCCGGCCGATCCGAATTTGAAAAGATAAACTCCGAAAACATCATTACCTGTCTGATAAAGTGCTTTGAATGCATTATTCAAAAACGAATGCCCCAGAACACTTTCTTTAACATAGTTCTCTTCATTTATTTTTTTTCCTTCATCAGGAAATAAAGAGAGTAATTCGGGCATTTCATCAGAACCGTCCAACATTGTTTCCACTCTTCGTGCCAGTGTCTCCACAGCATCAATAATTTTTGATTTATCTGAGAAAGTCCTTATTTTAACATAGTAATTACCTTTAAAGAAATTCACAGAACCTTCAGTCTTATACCCCTGAGCACCAATCTTCATGAAATCATAGGAAGTAGTCCTTTCAGAGGCATATATACCAAAAGCCGATATATGATCACTATGACGATAGACTTCAAGTTTAATTATATCTTTTCCTTTTTTATATTCCGCCACATGCAGATCAATGAATCCCAGTTCAAGATATCCGTTAGCAGCCCCGTTAATAAAATCCCATAATGTCTCTGCTGTGTAAACAGGATACTTTGTCAGCTTACGGAATCCTTTAAGCTCAGGTAACACAATTTCCTCAGCCAGCAGGCCGGAAGAATAGATTATTAACAGAACACTTATAAGAATTTTGTTTTTCATACAATTATTTAAATATTAATTCATTACCCCTATGAAATTTACATGAATTAAATAATCATTTCCTTACGTTACTATCTGTTCATGTTAGTTTCCTGTATCAGTATTTTATGTCAGGTATTTTTTCAGGCGAGGAAATCATAGGGTATATCTACAAGCCTGGTAATATCACTTATCTTGTCTTTTACAGCAAAATTTCTTGTACATTCCACTGTGCAAACATTACAATCGCTACATGGATTATTCTTGATTTCCATTTGGTTGAGCAAATCTTTTGCCATTGCCGGATTAGCATATCCGTATGCATACATATAGGCGCGCATAAGATAGGGTATATCAATGTTTTTAGGACATTCCTCAAGGCATTTTTTGCATCCTGAACACAACAAACCGGGCAGTGCATTTGATGCTACAAGATCGTTTTTTTCCTGGTCGGTAAGTGTAAGATCCTCCATCACCTTTGCATTTTCTTCCAGTTCATCAAAATTCGTCATTCCTGGAATTGTAGTATGAATATCGGGATTTGAGAGAACCCATTTCAGGGCAGCAGTTGTATTCATTCGTTGCTTCCTCTCTCTGTCCAGGAATCCACCACCTGCCATCGTTTTCATTGCTACAATACCTATCCCGGCTCCTGCGGCTTTTTTTATGGCACTTTGTAATTCAGAAAGATAAGACAGCCGGTAATTATATTGCGTCAGTATAACATCCCACACATCATAATTTGCTGCTGCATCAATCACCTCTGCTTCATTCCTGTGAGTAGAAAAACCTATAAATTTAATTCTTCCATCTTTTTTAAGCTTTTTAACCGTGTCAATAATCGGCTTATAATCAAACAACTCCGGATTAGTGACATCATGGACATACAGTATATCGACATAATCCAGTTTCAGTCGCGACATGCTTATATTGAAAAGTTCAAGGAATTTTTCAGGGGTTGTATCATTAGTGGGTTCGCCGTTCCGGCCCGTACCAGGTTTAACTTTTGTAGAGATTACGAATGAATCGCGGGGATAATCCTTAAAGAGGTTACCCAGCATAGTTTCGCTGTTTCCTCCCAGGTATCCATTGGCAGTATCAAATAATCTCATTCCTTTGTCGTGAGCTGCCCTGCATAAATTCGGGTTATCGGATCTCATGACTCCAAAGCTGACCACAGGTATTTTAAGTCCGGTTTTTCCAAGAGTTCTGTATATAATATTCCTGTCATCCGCAGCAATTGGTGATGCAGCAAATACAGGAGACACAGCCAATGCTCCCGCTCCGGCTATTCCTTTCCGTAGAAATCCTCTTCGCGATATATGTTTCATAATCTAAAGTTTTGTTTTTATCAGATTTAAAAAATGTATCCTACAAGTAAAAAAACTAAAAATAATTATTTATATTTTATCTCTGTGAGCAATATGTCTGCACAACTATTATTGAAGGTTTCTTATTCTCACCTCTATACCGGTGTCTTTAAGCAACTTAACCAGTTCGTTCGTATCCGTATTACTGTAATGATATGGGTATAGGATCTGTGGTTTAAAAGCAAGAGCTGCATCAGCAACCATTTCCGGAGTCATTGTATATGGCAGGTTCATAGGGAGAAAAGCTACATAGATATTTTTCAAAGCTTTCATTTCAGGTATATTCTCTGTGTCACCGGCAACATATATCCTTTTGTCACCAATTGTCAGGATATACCCGTTACCAACCCCCTTGGGATGAAAAGGCTGCCCTGGAGAACGCATATTTACAATATTATAGGCAGGAACAGCTTCAATAGTTATATCGATGATATTTTCCACATCGCCAGCTTTCATGGTTTTTGCTCCCTTTACACGAGAAGCTGCATTTAGATTAGCCATCACAATGGTTCCCGCTTTACTCAGATCTTCAATGAGTTCCGGATCAAGATGATCGGAATGTTCGTGAGTAACCAGAATCAGATCAGCCTTCTTAGAAATGTCATAATTTCCTATTGATCTCACCGGATCGATATAAATACGAAAATCGTTGACCTGAAACATCAGTGATCCATGGCCAATAAAATGCATCTCGACATCTCCTGCATCCGTACTGATTACATCAACAGCAGGAGGATCCTGGGGAAAAACCTGTGTTGCCATTGCAATAAAAATATAACTCAGTATCTTAATAATTATCATGACATAAAGATAAGCTTTTCTGCTCTTTAATCAAAAAAACCTCACAGCATAAAAAATAACTTCTTTATCACTCAGGAAAATAATATCGAAAACCCTCTAACTGACTCTGTCTGTATCTATATCCTGCAAAATAAGATAATTTGGCAATGTGTCAGGCAGTAAATATGTGATACTCGTCAAATTTCTTCGTCGTACCAGCGTTTTAAATATAAAAATTAATAACTTGGCGCAGGTATTTAGGTTACAGCGTTACTTTATTAACACTGATGGGTTCAGGTAAAGATAAACAAGCCGGATTACTTATTTTTCTTCTTGGTTTATCGCTATATGTAAATTGCCAGCCAGCAGCAAATCACAGGTTTCATTTTGAAGGCAACCAGGCGGTTAACCAGATAAGACCTTCTATTAATTCTATTAAGGTCAACTATTCGATATCTGATCTGGATATGGAAGTATTATCAAATGAACGAGGAAAGTACTTTCGTATCAGTATACCAGGGCATGTTCCAACTACAGCAATTGGCAAACCTGAATTACCTGTATTTTCACGTCTGATTACCATTCCTGATAATTTCTCCTTTAAAATAAATATTACTGAAATAAGGTCAAAAACCATTGTCCCCCGCAAAAGTAATATTGAAGGCATCCTTTACCCTGCACAGGAAGGAGATACTAAAACTCTCCGGGATAAAAAACCATTCATAATTGATGAAACGACATATACTACCCCGGGCTTGCTTAACCAGGATACGGTAAGGATAGAACCAGCAGGCAGGGTAAGAGGAAAAAATCTGGCAAATCTTATGGTGTTTCCGATAAGATATGATCCCCGGAAAAATCTCCTGGAGGTCATTACCTCTATGGAAATAGAAATCATCTTTACCGGCCCGGAACAATATTTACCTGAAACTATTGCTTTCAGTGGAATTTTAAGTAAAGGCTTATCAAATTATTACCAGTCAGATTTTATCACTGGATATTCTGACCAGCCTGTGAGGATGATAATACTTACCGATACTTCATTCTCACAGTCACTTGATCCACTGATCAGATGGAAAAGACAAAAAGGATTTGATCTTGAAATCATATACAGAGGTTCAGAATATGCAGGTGTCAGTTTTAGTGAGATAAAAACCACAATCTCAGATATCTATAATTCCTCAGGCGAAAACCCTCCGCCTGATTATCTGTTAATAATAGGAGATGTATCAGTAATACCTCTGTCAGAAGGAACAACAAATATCACAGATCTTTATTATGCCGAATTCGATGGTAATGGTGATTACATTCCGGAAATGTTCGTGGGAAGGCTTCCGGTAAAAGACACATCAGAGTTAAGATCTGTTGTTAAGAAAATTATACAATACGAAAAATTTGAATTTGCCGACACAAATAACTTTTATTCCAATAGTCTGGCAACAACAGGTTACGATGCCAGTTATGCAACCTTTATGAACGGGCAGGTAAGATATGCGGTAACTAATTACCTTACACCAGAAAACAATATAAATGAATACCATTTTTATTATCCCCAAAACGAACAGGAACATAAAGATTCTGTAATAAAAATAATAAACAAGGGTATATCATTCATGAATTACTCGGGCCACGGTTCGCCTACCGGGTGGTTACATATTGGCATTGACACATCAGATGTCTCAAAACTCACTAATAATAATATGTATCCCTTTGTTGTAAGTAATTCCTGCTTTACCTCCAGGTATAATATGGCTTCGTTGGGCAACCGGATGGTTATTTCAAATGATAAAGGGGCTATTGGATTTATTGGTTGTTCAAGTGATTCATATTGGTTTGAGGATTTTTACTGGTCAGTTGGTGTAGGAACGCCTTCAGAAAATCCGACATACGAAACAACAGGTCCTGGTTTTTATGACCGCATGTTTCATACCAACGGAGAAAAAGCATCTGACTGGTATTTTACAATGGGCCAGGTTAATTATGCAGGAAATCTTGCCGTTACTTCAAGCACAAGTTCAAGAAAAAAATATTACTGGGAAACATATAATCTGGTCGGTGACCCAAGTCTGATACCATTCATTGGTACTCCCGGACAGTTTTCTATCACATTGCCAGACCGTTTACCTGAAGATATTACTTCCTGGTCATTCATTGCAGAACCATTTTCGTATATAGCGGTCTCCTGTTTTGATACTCTGTGGGATGCATCACATGCAAGTCCCTCAGGTTCCGTAACTCTTGACCTTCCTGCTGATAAAGGAGATTCTTGTATGATAGTTATTACAGGACAGAATAAAAAACCTTTTACGAAGACTATATATTTTTCAGAAATAAATGAGGAATTCATAAGTCTCACAAATACAGAGATCAATGATGTGAAGGGAAATAATGATGGTAATGCAGATTATGGGGAATCGGTTTATCTGAATCTCACTATAAAAAATTTCGGAGCAACGGATGCAACCAATCTGACTGCCCGCATAACTTCAGCATCAGAATGGGCCAATATAATCAACGGCACTGCTGTTATCGGGACACTAGGGGCAGGAAATGAAATTTCTGTCAGCGACATTCTTGAATTTCAGGTCACTGAAGAAATTCCGGACAATGGTCTAATAACATTTGATCTTATTCTGGAAGATAACTATACTGAAAAAACATACAAGATTGATATAGAAACACATGCTCCTGTTCTTGACATATTAAGCTGTATCATCAATGATACAGAAACAGGGAACGGAGATTTCATTGCTGATGCCGGAGAGACCTTCAAACTTGTTTTCAGGGTGCGCAATAACGGCAGCAGTCATATTTCAGGAGATTTGGTTATCAGCAGCTCTGACGCCGGTTTTACAATACTTGAACCAACCAAAAATTCAGGTGATCTTCTTCCCGGTGAAATATCCGATGTAGCTATTCTTGTCAGATTATCTTCCTTTATCAATTACGGAACAACTATATCTGTTGATGCTTCTCTGGACTGTGATCCATACTTTTCCGACAAAAGATTTTCTTTCAGAACAGGACGTTTAAGAGAATCTTTTGAATTAGAATCTTTTACCCTGTTCCCATGGATCAATATCAGTTCAGTTCCATGGATAATAACTGAATCAGGCACTGTTGACGGAATAATAGCTGCCAGGTCGGGAATGATTTCTCATAACAACTCCTCATCACTGATAATGAAAACATGGTACCAAATGGATGATTCTCTTAGCTTTTACTATAAGGTTTCTTCCGAAAAGAATTGTGATCATCTCATCTTTAAACTGAATGATGAAGAGGTGTTCCGTAAATCAGGAGAGACAGGATGGGAGAAAAAAACCATTGGTATACCTTCAGGCTTTAATAAGCTGGAATGGGTTTATAATAAGGATATTTCAATATCAGAAGGAAATGATAATGCAATGATAGACATGATAGACTTTGCAAAGACAAGCACAGTACAATATATTGAAAAAGACTTAATTACAGGGAAAATAGTATCTCCTGCCCGGAAAGATAATTTAGGACGGGAAAATGTTACAGTCAAAGTACTGAATATTGGTCCTGATACTATAAATGGGTTTAATCTTGCATACAGGCTCAATGACGGACCTGCTGTTGAACAGCATTTCAATGAAATTCTTTATCCTTCATTTGATTCCATATCTGTCACTTTCAATACTATGGTAAATATGTCCAGATATGGAAAATATAATATAGTTGTATATTCATACAATAATAATGATCAGAACTTCCTGAATGATACTTTATCGGTGGTTATTGAGAACAATGTTGCTGACGAAGCGCTCATTGCTTATCCCAATCCTTTCCGTGATGAACTTAATCTGGTGATCAATTCCGAAATTGATGATATTGTCCGGATAAGTCTTTTCAATTCAATGGGTAAAACTATCCATGAAATGGAATTACCTGTTACTTCCGGTATGAATGAGACAATTATCAGAAACAGAAGGCTCGTTCCGGGTATTTACTATCTCAGACTGACAATTCAGGGAAAATCAATAACTATCCCGGTAATAAATATGAGAAAATAAAGTTTATGTTTTTCCGCAATTTTAATACCAGTTACTGATATGAAACAAAATACACCAGACAGGGAATCAGCATTAGAATTATTAAAGAAATACAACAAATCCGAAAGTCTTTTAAAGCATGCTTTTGCAGTGGAAGGTGTGATGAGATATATGGCAGGGAAGCATGGAGAAGATAAAGAAAAATGGGGTTTGATAGGTTTGATACATGATCTGGACTATGAAAAATATCCTGATCAGCACTGTGCTATGACAAAAAAAATTCTTGAGGAAAACAAATGGCCGGAAGAATATATCCGGGCTGTCATGAGTCATGGATGGGGTATTGTGACTGATGTTGAACCTGTTACTTTGCTTGAAAAAACATTGTATGCCATAGATGAGTTGACGGGTCTTGTTGTTACCAGTGCTTTGGTCAGGCCATCCAGGAGTGTAATGGACCTTGAAGTAAGGTCGGTTAAGAAAAAATGGAACGACAAGAGGTTTGCAGCTGGTGTTGATCGCTCAGTAATAGAAAAAGGGGCTTCCATGCTGGGTGTAAGTCTTGATGAATTGATCCAGGATTGCATAATGGGAATGAGGGAAGTTGCAGAAGAAACAGGTCTGAAATAAAAAAAATTCTTTTTCCCCTGTTCTGTGCTGTTATCATAGCCTTAAAAGACAACCAAAAGATATCCGGATTACTGAAGTATATATATCAGTAATACTAACCACTCACCCTTAATCGTTTAAAACGCAGTAGGCCGAAAATATATAATTTATGTTTTTTCGTTCAACAGATAAGAAATAGAAACTGCAGGTATTCAGACTAGTCAGTTTATAATTCTTTTATTTTTATATTTCTATACCAGACCTCAAAACCATGATCCTGCAGACCTATATGGCCTTCTTTGGGAAGATTAACAAACCATTCCCAGTCTTTAAATTTAGAGTTGGCACACAGTTGTCTCCACTCATCGGTTCCTATGGTAAAAGAAACAACATTTTCGCCATTCTGTCGGAAGACAACATTTCCCTGGTCAACTCTTATCACCACCTGATTCCATTCTCCAACAGGTTTGGCGTTTTGCGGTACTGCGGGTATCATATCGTATAATGAACCTGCCTGCCTGTTCCCATCAACACCCATCTTTGCATCAGGATGCTTTACATTATCCAGAACCTGCATTTCCGGAGCAGTCATATATATTGGCGTTTCAGGAATTTCGCGGGCAAAGATAAAGATCCCGCTGTTTCCACCCTCTGATATCTTCCACTCAAGCGATAATTCAAAATTACTATATTTCTTTTCTGTAATAATGTCTGTATTTGTCATATTCCCGTTCCCGATTCCGCGACAATGAAAACAACCATCCACAATTTCCCAATAGGCATTGGGAAAAGCCGGAGCATTATAGCCTCTCCATCCTGAAGCTGTTGTGCCATCAAAAAGAGAAACCCAGCCATTATTATCATTAGCTGCTGCTTCTTTTGGAGCATTTCCCCCGGATCCGCAAGAATTAAGCAATCCCAGGATCATTAATAAGAATATTAAATTTTTTACCGTATTCATAATTACTTATTTTTTTGTTATTTGAGGAATACTAAACATATATTATTTTAATTGGCATCCATGAAGCCTTTAAGCCTCCTATTCAATAAACCACATAACATTTATGCCGGCATATCAGGCAGTGACCATCCCTCTCTGTATGTATGCCGGATCATTTCGTTCGCAAAAGCCTTTGCATTAATTGTAATATTTGGTCTGTCAAATTTAGGATCTCCATCAATAATTGTAAAATTATCTGACAAAGTGAGTCTTACATTATCAGAATCGCTGATATTTGTGAACTCCATTTTTTCTCCGTCCCAGTGCAGTTCCTTATTTAGTCCCTGTAATCTCACTGCCAGCACTCCCATAACAACCATTTCGTTGAAGGGTCCTGCTTCCGAAAAGTCTGATTTGGCAGGTATTCTGTTTTCAGGGTTTTCTTTACACGCACGAACCCAGTCCATTTCATGACTTAGTTCCACCCTTCTTTCTGTTTGCGGGACTGATGGGACACGTCCGGACAATAGCCAGGGGTCACGGCCGTAGCAACCGCACACCAGTGTATCTTTTGAACCATGGAACAACACACCTCCCCCATTGTTATTCATATCTTTTCCGGAAGGCCAGCCTTCTGGTTTTAATGGTTGCAGTCCTCCGTCATACCATACCACTTCAAGCTCAGGATATTTAATCTTTGAGCCTCTTGGAGCAACTCTTTCGGGGTAAGTAAGCTTAACCATCTGGGCATTAGGAGCGCAATCAGTCAACAGTAAAGTTGAGCTACCCTGAGCTTTTACAGGATACTGTAAACGCATACTTTCAAAAACTGGATGAAGTATGTGGCAGGCCATGTCGCCCAGGGCTCCGGTTCCAAAATCCCACCATCCGCGCCAGTTCCAGGGAGTATATAAACTATTGTAAGGACGCATTTTTGCAGGACCGACAAAGAGATCCCAGTCAAGAGTGTCGGGAACCCATTCTCCTTTTGGTACATTCAAGCCCTGGGGCCATATTGGACGATCAGTGAATGATTCTATTTTTCTTACCTCACCTATCTCTCCATTCTGTATCCATTCTTTAATCAGGTTAACACCTTCTCCGGAAGCACCCTGGTTACCCATTTGGGTAGCGACCCTGTGCTTTTTAGCAAGACGCGTCAGTAATCGTGATTCATATACAGTGTGAGTCAATGGCTTCTGAACAAAGACATGTTTCCCCATTGTCATAGCTGTAGCTGCTATTATCGCATGAGTATGATCGGCAGTAGCAACAATAACAGCATCAATCGAACTGCCCATCTCATCAAACATTTTCCGCCAGTCCCAATAAGCCCTGGCGCCAGGATTTTCTTCAAAAACATGTTTGGAATAAGCCCAGTCAACATCACATAATGCAACAATGTTTTCTGTTTCTCTTACTGCTTTAAGGTTTGAATTACCCATCCCCCCTATTCCGACAACAGCAATATTCAGTCTATCACCCGGAGCCTTTTTTCCTAAACCACTTACCACAGACCCGGGCAGAATAGTAAACCCGGCAGCCAAAGCACCAGCGGTTCCAATAAATGAACGACGTGAAACTTTCTTAGATTTATTTTCCATTTCAGGTAGATTTATCTGGTAATATCTTATAAATTTAAGAAAATCATTTCTATTACTGCCTTAATCCCCGGATAAAAAATTCATATCTTGCCGGACAGAATGATCACAGCTTTAACTGAACTATAATATGGAGAAAACTATTATCTTCCTTGATCCGAAAGAAAACCCATTGACAATAAGGATTATCCAGATCATTTTTGGTTTTACGTGCACAGGAATATCAGTTTTCTGGATTATTTACAACCTTAAAGCCTCAGATGCTGACCAAACATTATGGATAACCTCATTATTGCTATTCGGTTTTGGTTTTTACCAGATATTATCGGGAATGGGAAAAACAAAAAAGTTTATTGAAATACATAATGGTAAAATAATACTTAAAAAAAGCTCTCTTCTTCCTAAATGTATTATGAATCACACTGAACTTAAGAAGATTGAGTCATATCCCCTTAACATCAATTTTTATACCGGTAACAGAAGAAAAACAGTGCTTCGTTTTGGCATCACCTATACAGAGATAATCAAGACAGTTAAAGACAGGATAGAGGAATTTGCAGCTAGTAATAATATTCCTTACGAAATAAAAGAAGAAGACTTTTAATTACCTGTTTAATAACAATATACCTTTTAACAGATATTAGTAATTTCAAGTAAAAGATGTCCTGTTCTGTGCAGTTCTTAAACCAACAAAGTACACTCTTTTACTCCACTCAGATTTCAGAATGACAGTGAAACAGTAGTTGAGCGAAGTAGAAACATCTATATGAGTGTTGACTGAACCGGCACAGGACACAAAGGATTTGGAAGTCGGAAAGGCAGGAGTGTAATAATTTTTTTCGTAATTATATCCTTTCTGATCTGAATATCTCCATACTTTCCTCAGCTTTAACAATATACAGCCTCCTCAATTCTGAGATCAGAGGTATATTAACCTTAAATGGAGTAGTGTCTACAACATAAAAAGGCAAGACCATCGGAGAAGTTCCTGTCATAAACACTGCGTCATAAGAGGTAATTTCATCAACATGAACACATTCCTGTCTTATACTGATATTATTTTCCTTACAAATATCCAGAATATATTTCCGGGTTATTCCATTTAAAATAAGACCATCAGGGGCTGTAACAAGTGTATCATCTTTCAGAAAGAAAATATTCGACCTGCTGCCTTCTGTAATCTCTTCTTTCTCGTTTACCAGCAGGGCTTCATAAGCACTTTCAATTATCAGTTTATGAAAAATTGAAGATCGTAATTTATGATTTATGACTTTTGCCTCAGGATCTTTTCTTTCAGCATTGAATAAGATAGCTTTCACACCATCCTGATATTGCTTTTCTGTAGGATAAACAGGTTCAATAAAATACACGAGGTAATTAAGATTATCCCCGTTATAATTAAATACTATTTTCAGGTTCAGTTCTTTTTTCTTTTCACTCTTTGCAAGTTGTATAATATCCTTTTTGAGAGTGTAATAATCAGCCAGCATATCTTTCATTTGCATCCTCACACTTTGAGCCAGCCTTTCCATATGATCATGAAAGAATACCGGAATGCCTTTTATCATTCTTATCACTTCGTATATTGAGTCTCCGTCATATACAAGTGAATTATCAAAAAAATCAGAATTCTCTGTTTTTCCGTTTAAGATGTATTTTTTGCCGTAACACTCAGTCATAATTTTAGTATTTAAAACAAAAGTACTAACAAATAAAATCTCTGCGCACTTTTCTGATTATATTCGCAACAGAAGAATACCCAGGATCTATACTGAATTGTATGCAATAATTGACATTGAGACTACAGGTGGCAGCGCCAGGGCAGAAAGAATAACAGAAATAGCCATTTACCTTCATGATGGACACAATATCACAGGTGAATTTATTTCGCTCGTTAATCCTGAAAGAAATATTCCGTATTTCATAACAAATCTTACCGGCATTACTAATGAGATGGTTGAAGAAGCGCCGAAGTTTTACGAGATTGCCCGCACTATTGTAGAGCTCACTGAAGGGAGAATAATTGTAGCCCATAATGCCAGATTCGATTATTCATTCATAAGGCAGGAGTTTAAATCGCTGGGATATAATTTTCAACGGAGAACAATTGATACTGTAGCCCTAAGCAGAAAACTTCTTCCCGGATACAGTTCATACAGTCTTGGTAATATCTGTAACAATCTCAATATTGACATCAAAGGAAGGCACAGAGCTGCAGGAGATGCCTTGGCAACAGTAAAGCTATTCGAAATGCTTCTTGAAAAAGACAGAGAAATAAACGGAAGATGTTCATATCTTATCAGAGATACAAAAATATCCAAACTAAACCCCAGTCTCGATCACTCTAAAATTGAAAACATACCTGACCAGCCCGGCATCTACTATTTTTATAATGCAGAAGGTGATCTGATTTATATTGGTAAAAGCAGGAGACTGCATAAAAGGATCGAAAGTCATCTCTCAAATAACAGCACGGGAAAAGCTATGGAGATGAGGGATAACATAGCTGATATTGACTGGGAACTGACAGGCAGTGAACTCATTGCCCTCTTAAGGGAGTCTGCTGAAATAAAAGAGAACAAACCTCTTTATAACAGGGCACAAAGAAGGTCTGGATTTCACTGGGGTATTTATTCTTTTACCGACGAGAATGGATATATCAATTTTCGTTATGCCCCAACAGGATCTGACGAAATTCCTCTTTCAGTCTTTTCATCAAAAGAAACAGCCAGAGCTAAATTGAATTCACTTGTTGAATCATATTGTCTGTGTCAGAAGCTTTGCGGTTTGTATGAAGGAGGAAAGGGCCCCTGTTTCCATCATCAGGTGGGTATATGTAAGGGTGCATGTTGTGGACAGGAAGAAGTCTCAGAATACAATAAACGGGCAACAAAAGCTTCAGCGGAATTCATTTTTGACACTAATAATTTTTTTATTATTGACAAAGGCAGACATAAAGAAGAAAGAAGTGCGGTGAAGATAATGAACGGAAAATATACCGGCTATGGTTACTTCGACATAAATAACCTTGGCTTTGGTCTCTCGGCCATTCATGAATGTATCAGGCCGGGAAAAGATAATCGTGATATACAATCTATACTGAAAACATATCTGAAAAGAAACCGTATTGAAAAAATTTTATATTTCTGAATAAGGAGAAAAGTACCTCTGAAAACATTTCTATAGATCGTAAAACATTGATATTATCATATTGATATTTTTTTAAATAATCATACTTTTGACCATATTAACGTTCACATCAAGAATATGGCTCTCTTTACGCGGACAACCAAGAATCTGATCCTGAAAATCGATGAGTTTTTCGATAATATTGAAATCGGGCTGCTCGTTTTCAGGGAAGGCATCAAATCGTATCTTGAAAAGGATCATGAGGTTTTTTTAAGACACATTCAGAAGCTTGAAACTTTGGAAAGCAATGCTGATAAGCTTCAGAGGTTAATAGAAAATGAAATGATTACACATTCCATATTGCCTCAGCACCGTGAAGAAGTAGTTACGCTCATTGATGCTCTTGACGAAATAATGGATGTCCTTAAAAAATCATTGGATGAATTCAACATTGAATTACCCCAAATTCCGGAATCTCTTAATAAACGGTTTATTAATCTTACCGATGCATCTATTTCTGCAGCTGAAGAGCTTATACCTGCTGCAAGGGCCTATTTCAGAGCTCCCTATACAGTAAGGGAAAAGCTCTTAAAAGTTTATTATTTTGAAAGTGAGACTGATAAAATATCGCGAAGTATCAAGACAACTATTTTTCACAATATGAATGATCTGGATCTTGCGACCAAAGCTCATCTCAGATACATTATCCATCATGTTGAGAATATCTCTGATCTGGCTCAGAAAGCAGCTGACCGTCTTTCAGTAATGTCAATTAAACTGGATATGTAATTATTGCTGATGATACTCTTTTTTTTAACAAGTGGTCTTTTTCTTGGCTGGTCTCTTGGAGCGAATGATGCTTCCAATGTATTTGGGTCAGCAGTCGGATCGCGAATGATATCTTTCCGGAAAGCTGCAATAATTTCCTCTATTGCCGTCATTCTTGGTGCTGTAATACAAGGTTCGGGAGCATCTCAGACTCTGGGTGATCTGGGAGCAGTAAATGCGTTGGGAGGTTCTTTTACTGTTGCCCTAGCAGCAGCTGTTACAGTTCTTGCAATGACAAGGTTTTCTCTTCCTGTTTCAACAACACAGGCCATAGTGGGAGCTATTATAGGTTGGAATTTCTTCACGGGCAACAAAACTGATTCAGCCACTCTAATAAAGATCGTTTCAACCTGGGTAACCGGACCTGTAATAGGTGCTTTGTTTGCCATTATCCTTTTCCGGCTGATCAGCCTGCTGAAAAAGAAATCACATATTCATCTTATCAGATTTGAATCCCGTATACGTACAGGTCTTCTACTGGCAGGGGCATTTGGAGCCTATAGCCTGGGAGCCAATAATATAGCTAATGTTATGGGCGTATTTGTTCCTGCATTCAACCTACAGGAACTTGATCTGGGATTTTTTTCGCTTTCTTCAAACCAGCAACTGTTCCTTTTTGGAGGGATTGCAATAGCATCCGGGATTATAAGCTATTCAAAAAGAGTTATGCAGACTGTCGGTGCAAATATTATGCAATTATCTGCAGAAGCAGCATTGGTTGTTGTTCTTGCTCATTCACTTGTACTTTTTATTTTTTCATCAAGCACCCTGTCGGAAATACTTACAAAAGCAGGGCTCCCGGCAATACCTATGGTTCCGGTTTCAAGCACACAGGTAATTATGGGCTGCATCATTGGTATAGGACTTTACAGAGGTGTCCGTAATATTAATTTCAGACTGGCGGGAGAAATCGCACTGGGATGGATAATAACTCCAGTCATTTCAGGTCTGATAAGCTTTTTCTCCCTGTTTTTTGTAAAGAATATTTTCAGTATTAATGTCGGAAATAAAGTACAGGATCATATCGTTTCAGATAATATACAAATAATTGCAGATGAAGATATATCTTTGATATTCAGAAATCTTTTATCAGGTATTATTGTAATTCTAATTGTAGCACTTATTTTATACATACTTCTGGAGAATAAGAAAGCCCGTGATATAAAACGATCAGATGAGAAATTTTGGCATAGTATCAAATGAAATATAGTTCTATCTGTTGTTCAGACAATTATCACTTGTATAAAATATTATAATTATGATAAAAAAAGCAGTAATTATGGTGTTAATGCTACCGGTCATGTTTACAGTCTATTCTCAGGACAGGATAACCGGACATGATTTCGCAAGCAGGTCAGAGGTCATAGCCATGAACGGTATGGCTTGTACCAGTCAGCCTCTTGCCACCCAGGTAGCTTTGGATATACTAAAAAGAGGAGGAAATGCAATTGATGCAGCTATAGCCGCCAATGCCGTTCTGGGTGTTGTTGAGCCTACCGGATGTGGTATTGGAGGTGATCTTTTTGCCTTGATATGGAGTGCTGAAAAAGAAAAACTGTATGGTCTTAATGCCAGCGGACGATCACCGAGATCCCTTAAACTGGAATATTTCAAAGAGAATGGTTATGATTTTGTTCCGCCTTACGGACCATTGCCTGTATCTGTACCCGGATGTGTCGACGGATGGTACGAGATGCATGAAATGTTTGGCAGATTACCGATGAAAGATATTTTGCAACCTGCAATAAACTATGCCAGAGAAGGCTTCCCTGTTACTGAACTGATAGCATTCTATCTTGATGCAGGGACAAGAAGACTGATGGAGTATCCCAATATCAAGGAAGTTTATATGCCGGGAGGAAGAAGTCCATCCAAAGGAGAGGTCTTTCGTAACCCTCTGCTGGCAAACACACTGGAAAAAATAGTAATAGGAGGAAGAAATGAGTTTTACCGGGGAAGTATTGCGCGAACTGTTGCTGCCTTCATGAAAGAGCAGGGTGGTTTCCTGACATACGACGACATGGCCAGGCATCATTCAGAATGGGTAGAACCGGTTAGTACCTCATACAGAGGATATGATATCTGGGAATTACCTCCTAACGGACAGGGAGTTGCCGCTCTCCAGATACTTAATATTCTTGAAGGATATGATATTACTGATATGGGATTCGGATCTGCAGAATACATACATCACTTCACTGAAGCAAAAAAACTGGCTTTTGAAGATCGGGCAAAGTATTATGCCGATCCTTTATTTACAAAAGTTCCGGTATCACAATTATTATCAAAACAATATGCTGCAGAAAGACGCAAGCTCATCCGGTCTGACAGAGCTGGAAGAGTATATGATGCCGGAAAAATTGAAGCTGGCAACACTATTTATCTTACAGTTGCCGACAGCCAGGGGAATATGGTTTCACTTATACAGAGCAATTACAGAGGTATGGGATCGGGAATGTGTCCTACAGGGCTGGGATTTGTATTACAGGACAGAGGCGAAATGTTCAGCCTTGCTCCCGGACATGCAAACGAATATGCCCCCGGAAAAAGACCTTTTCACACAATAATTCCCGCTTTCATAACCAGGGATAATAAACCATGGATAAGCTTTGGAGTTATGGGCGGCGATATGCAACCTCAGGGACATGCACAGATAATTATCAATCTCATCGATTTTAAAATGAATCTTCAGGAAGCCGGAGATGCCCCGAGGATATACCATAGCGGCTCCTCAGAACCAACAGGACAACACATGACTGACGGTGGTCTGCTGCATCTGGAAAGTGGTTTCAGAACTGAAGTATTACAAAAATTAATGTCTATGGGACATACTATCCAATGGAATCTGGGAGGCTATGGAGGATATCAGGCAATCATGCGGGATGATAAAAATAAAGTGTGGTACGGAGCCTCAGAATCGAGAAAAGACGGACAGGCTGCAGGATATTAAACCATTGTATAAGGAATTATCACACAAACAGCTGTCTCACAACTTCTTTTGATTTTTTTCAATCAGTCCGGGCAATAATATCTTCATAAAAGCTGTAAAGCTTCTTGCTTTCATTTTCCCAGTTAAATTTTTCTGAGGCAATACGGGCATTTTGTTTCAGGTCATTCAATAACTGCCGGTCGTCCCTTAATCTCATTATACCCCTGCTTATTTCTTCAGGTGTAATAGTATCAAGAACAATTCCGCATCTGTTGTCTTCCACCATCTTTTTTACTTCCGGCAAGGCACTGGCAATAACAGCTATTCCTGCCGAGATATATTCAAACAACTTGTTAGGTAAACTGTAATAATAATTGAGATTGGTATCCTTATCAATGCTAATTCCTACATCTGCAACCTTTGTATATCTCATCATATTTTCCCATGACAATTTTGGGACAAAGATCACCTTGTCGGATATATTGTTTTCCATGACTTTCTGTTTCATCACATCCAGGATATCACCGGACCCTACAACCAACAAAGTTACTCCCGGTGTGATACAGATGGCATCAATCAGTTCTTCTCCTCCCCTGTCAATATTTAATCCGCTACCCTGCAAAATCAGGATCAGATCCTCCGGTTTTATTCCCAGTTCGTAACGGGAGTATCCTGCAACTGATCCTGAATTCCTGGCCAGGTTGCGAATAACGACAGAACTTATATCATATTCCGACTTGTATTTTTCAGCTATTGAATCACTCACAGTGATAACATATTTAAGCCGGGGAAGTATCCAACGCTCAATGGATTTCCAAATCTTCCTGATAAAAGGACGATTGACAAGTTCCTGGACACCGGTAAAGTATTCATGAGAATCAAAGACGATAGGTTTTTTTTTCAATTGCGAGACCAGGAAATTTGGAAGAAGGGTATCAAGATCATTGGCAACAAGAATATCATATTTATTAAAAAGCAGATAAAAAAACAGACGTAAATTAAAAGAGGCATAAAAAAGAAAGCCTTTTTTGAAAAGCATTGTAAATCTTTTTGTTTTGAAAGGAACTAAGTCTTTTCTGCAACAATCGCCAAGCCTCCTTCCTGTTATTGTAACATTACAACCCATTTCACGTACAGTATCTGCCATTTTCATAACCCTCTGATCGAAACAGATACAATTAGTTACCGAGAAAACTATTGCCTTTCTATTTTTACCTTCTTGTGACACATAGTAAAAGTAGATAAAACCTTTGTATAATTTTCAGGAAAAGGATCACAGTTTATACTTATAAAACGTGTATTTATCAATTCCTGTTCTCAGAAAATCATACTCCCCTTATTTAATTTTTCTACTTTTACATAAAAAAGCAGATGTGGATATACCGAAATATTTCACTCAGAAATTACAACACTCTGGGGCTGGATTATCTTACTGATTATCTTGTAAAAATAAGAACAGAAAAAGAGGCTGTCGATTTTTTCAGTAAAGGCAATACATGGATAAAACCCGTTAAAATTATTGGGCAGGGCAGCAATATCCTTTTCACAGAAAATTATAAAGGGACTATCCTTTGTATAGGTCTTGGCGGTATCAGAAAAGAAAAAATCAAAGGGAACGAAATTATAATATCGGCTGCTGCCGGTGTATTGTGGGATAAGCTTGTCGAATGGACTGTTTCGAAGGGTTTATGGGGTCTGGAGAATCTCTCTCTCATCCCAGGACAGACAGGAGCTGCAGCTGTTCAAAATATTGGAGCATACGGAGCAGAAATAAAGGATTCAATTATCAGAATTAAAACCGTTTCTGCAATTGACGGATCAATAAAGTATTTCGACAGGGATGAATGCCGCTTTGGGTACAGAAAATCGATCTTCAAGACATCAGAAAAAGGCAAATATCTTGTCACAAGAGTATATTTCAGATTATCAACAGTACCCGTTGTGAGACTTGAATATGGTTCACTAAAAAATGAACTCAAAAAAAGTTTTAAACCCGACCCCTCAATTGTAAGAAAAGCTGTTATCCGCATAAGGAGAAATAAGCTACCTGATCATGAATTGATTGGCAATGCAGGGAGCTTCTTCAAAAATCCTGTTTTAAAATCCGCTGAAGCTGCAAGAATTAAGGAAAAATTTCCTGACCTACCCTGTTACACCGAACCAACAGGTGACATCAAACTGGCCGCAGCCTGGTTAATAGAAAAAACGGGATGGAAAGGAAAGCGGCTGGGTGATGCCGGCGTATATGACAAACAGGCACTGGTATTAGTAAACTATGGCAATGCATCAGGGCAGCAGATATTCGATCTTTCTGAAATGATAAGAACATCTGTATACGAGAAATTCGGAATCAGGCTTCAAAGAGAAGTGGAAGTAATCGGTGTCCATTGACCAGCTAACTAATTTACTCAAATTAATTTATTCTTTTGATTTTTTTGTCATTACCGACCTGTCAGCGATAATTATTCAAATAATAGTCTATCTGTAGATTCTTCTTCTGTTGAGTTCTCTTCTGTATTCAGCGGCATATCTGTTATGTTCAGACAGGGTTTTTGAAAAATAATGATACCCGGAAAAGTCGGATTTCGCTACAAAAAATAAATAATCATGCTTTTCAGCATTCAGTACTGCTTCAATACTTTCTATTGAAGGACAATTGATCGGACCGGGTGGTAATCCTTTATATTTATAAGTATTATATGGAGATTCAACAAGGAGATGTTTCGACAAAACTCTTGACAGAGTAAAATCATTTACTGCAAATTTAATTGTTGGATCAGCCTGTAAAGGGATTCCCCTCTTAAGCCTGTTAATATAAACTCCGGCTATTCTCGGCTTCTCATCTGCTTTTGTGGCTTCTTCCTCAACAATTGAAGCAAGAACAGATACTTCAAGCGGATCAAGATTTTCATCTTCAGCCAGTTTTAATCGTTTTTCATTCCAGAAATTCCTGTATTCCCTGAGCATCCTGTTATACAGCCCTCTTGCACTGGTATTCCAGTAGAGTTCATAAGTATCCGGAATAAAAACAGATATTATTGTTTCAATACTAAAGCCATCATCAACATAGTTTTCTTCATTATTCAGAAAATCAATTATTTCAGTAGAATCGGCTTCAATTCTACCTCCTATTTTCCCGGCCAGATCATTAAGAGTTCTTATATTGTTAAAAGTTATATTTACAGGCATCTGCCGGCCTGATCTCAGCAGATTTATCAATTCATTATAGCTCATTTCTTTTTCAACCAGGTAGCGACCTGATTTTATCAGAGAGGGATATTTTTTCTTTTCAGCAATAAATCGCAGTATTTTTTCATTTTTAACATCAAGATTGGCCACAACTGAATCCATCGCTCCTGAATAGTCAGATCCCTCGGGAATATAAATTACACTTGGTTCCTTTCCTGGTCTGACATTCAGTCCAAAAAAGGATCTGTACATAACAAAGAATAAAAGCAGGAATGCTGATACAAGTAAAAGATATATAGTTATTTTTCCTTTCATTGTAAAAAAGCGCAGCAAATTTACAGATATTGTTTTGTTATGCCAAATTCTGCAAACAGATAATAAAAATTTGCCAGCCAGCATGTTACAAGAGCAAATAATAGTATTGTCACTTCTGTTGTTTTCTCTTTTATGAATAAAAATCTTCACTTTTATTCATATTTTTACATTTTCTAACTTCAGAAATAATTAATTAAATGCATAATAACATGTCTGTAACAACATTATTAATTCTGCTTGTCGTCGGAACGATCACGGGCATAATGGCAGGAATGCTGGGTATTGGCGGAGCTGTTATCATGGTACCTGCTTTGATATACATTTTAGGTTTTTCTCAACACATGGCACAGGGTACAAGTATGGCTGTCATGCTTCCTCCTATAGGCATAATTGCTGCATATAATTACTGGAAAGCCGGTCAGGTTAATATAAAATTCGCTCTTATTCTTGTGGTTACATTCTTAATAGGATCTTATTTTGGTTCTAAATACGCACTTACTCTGCCACAGGCTGTTCTCAAAAAGATTTTTGCAATACTTTTAATGCTTGTTGCAGCAAAGATGCTCCTGTCAAAATAAAATCTGCTTCACGATATTTGTTATTGCTTCAGTTTATTCAATTGACATGTCACTGTCATTTGTAATACATCTTATCATTCCTGCCATTAACTATAAAAAAAGAGAGGGTGACATATAAGACACCCTCTCATGCATAATCATATAACATTCACTCAGAATAAGATTCCCACACTCAGAGTAAATGAAGGTTGGCGGTCATCAATTGCAAAATTCTGATCGTCAATAGATACAGATTCTCCGAATTTTTTACTAAGACTGCCGTTGTATCGTGCATCCACCGTCAGTCTGTTGAAGAGATCAAGGCCAAGACCAGCAGTATAGCCATAAGTAGCACTTCTGTACATTTCTTTGAAATCAGGATCATCAAGCAGAGCTTTCGGAGTCCCTATGAGAATAGTTGCAGAAGGACCAGCATTAATGTGTAAAGCGCCGAATTTCATACCTGCCAATAGAGGTATTTCAAGTCTGTCAAACTGTTGTTTAACAGCTTCTGTAGCATCTATTGTTTCAACATGGTATTCGTATGTATTTGATGCAAAAAGAACTTCCGGCTGAACAAAAAATGAACCTATTCCTACCCTCAGGAGAGCTCCTGCCTGAAAACCCCAACCTGCATCTTTTACAGCTTCAATATTATTATCTCCGTTTGAAACATCATAAGTAGGTACAGTTGTAGTTGTTGCCCCCACTTTAAGACCAAACTTTACCTGAGAAAATAAAGGCGCTGTAAATATTACTGCTAAAAGGAAAACTAATAGTCTTTTCATAATAAATAGTTTTAAAATACACTAAATCAATACATTAAAATCACAGACAATTTAATCACATTGTTTATAACGATTAAACAGGAAAAAAGTTACATCTTTTGGCTATAAAATATCTGTCTGCAGGTAATTGAAAAATTACTAATCCTCCTCCAGCAGACTAAAGATTACTTCTTTCATCCGGTCGAATTCCTCTCTTCCCTTCACTGAACATGATTATAGCTAAGCCAAATATTTTCTTCATAGTTTTTATATCTTTAAGATGTTATAAAAATAATTATCTAATTTACGTTTTAATAAGTGATCTGTTTAACAGGTCCTTGAAATAAAATGTTCAATAATGGAAAAAAAAATTATTTTCACTCTGCTTATATTACTATCTGCAGGCCGGATTGGATTAACCCAGGAAGCATTCATTGAAAAAGGACTACAGGCAATAACAACGGATGCCATAAAAGCCCAGCTTGGATTTCTTTCATCAGACTGGATGGAAGGAAGAGAGGCTGGCAGGAAGGGAGAACTTATTTCATCTGATTATATTGCCAGCCTGCTCCAATTATACGGGGTTAAGCCTGCTGGTGATTATCTGAGAGGAAGAGACTTTGAAAACAGTCTGACCGGTACGAGATCGTATTTTCAGAATTTCGTTATCCTGAAAAGCTTACCAGGAGATAAAAATATTCTCAGGCTTAAAACGACCAATGGACCGGGCCAGATCACCTATGAATTCATTCACAACCTCGATTTTGCAATCAACACATCATTTCATCCCGTTGAAACGGAAGCACCAGTAATATTTGCAGGATATGGGTTCAGGAACAAAAAAACCAATTATAATGATTTCGGCACAATGGATCTTAAAGGAAAATTTGTACTTAAAATGAGTGGCTATCCTGACTGGGCAGACAGGCAACTTTCTATGCAGGAGATCAATGAATCAATTATGGATTCTGAAAGGTATATGATAGAAGCCGGTGCACTTGGAGTTATCGAATTCAATCCATCAGCCAGAGTGATAACACAGGTACAGGATAATGTTCTTTCTGATCCCTCTCCCAATGAACGCCTACCTCAATCTGATATCTATAAAGCCAGATATGCATTGCCAGGTTCATCTTTTCCAGGAAAATTTCTGAGGATTAACATATCAGCCCGCGCAGCAGAAGAAGTATTATATGGTACTGGTATTAATATTCCGGAATATATTGAAAAAGCGGATCCGGACCATCCCTTTTCATTTCCCAAGATCATTCCCAAATCATTATATTTAAAAACTGATGTTAAGGTAAGCAGTATAAAGGTTAGGAATGTCATAGGAGTAATAGAAGGAAAAAACAATAATGAAATAATTGTGGCGGGGGCACATTACGATCATCTTGGGAAGAGTAATGGATATATCTGGAATGGAGCTGACGACAACGGATCAGGTACTGTGGGGATTTTGACACTCGCTAAAGCTCTAATGGCAACTGGCCGGAAACCGGAAAAAACGATTGTTATAGCATTATGGACTGCTGAGGAGGTAGGATTACTGGGCTCCAGGCATTTCGTTCAAAATCCCTCATTCCCTCTTAAAAATATCAAGCTCAATCTGAATTTTGATATGATATCAAGATATATTTCAGAGAACGAAAAGGAAGGAGTTGTAATGACTTACAACAAATCTCATCCTTATTTCAGAGAAATAACTGAAAAGAATCTGAAAGAATATGATATTGATCTGGATGTTGACTACCAACCTTCAGATGATCCTCCGGGAGGAACTGATCACAGATCATTTGTTGAAGCAGGAATTCCGGTAATGAGATTTAAGCCCGGACACAGGGAAGAATATCACACTCCTTTTGATGAGGCAGGTACTGTTGACTGGGATATTATGGAAAAAATTATAAGGATAAGTTTCACCAATTTATGGGATCTGGCAAACAATAAATTCTAATTATACACTTATTGATAATCGAGATAACGGCTATTTTCTTTTAATTCAAGGAAATCATCCTCTGTTTCACGGTAACCATATTCAAAACAATAATGGAATGTTTCACCTCCTGTTGATTCAATTATATGTGTAAAAAAGCTGAAATTATAACCCAGGGCAAACAGAGCATCCTTATGGACTCTTGTTTTTCCGTCGTTATACAGATCAGCAAGTATTCTTCTGTTTTTTCTGAGTAATCCGTGAACATTTCTAATGTAATTATTTGTATCGCGGTTAAGTCGGTTATTATAATTATTTCTGCACTGATCAGAACAAAATTTCTTATCAGTACGACCACGGATTATTCTACCGCAATCGAGACATCTTTTTTCCACAGCACTAAAGTTTTGATAAATATACAAAAAATCATTTTTAAACGCTTACAAGCGTCTATAAATGATTTCCGGAAGAGAGTAAATGATTATATACCGTATCATTTTTAATCATAGGTTTATGTTTGTTGTGTAAATATTATATATGTCTCACTTAAAATCAAAAGTCATGAACACATTAAGAAACAAAGTAATGCTGGTTGGAAATCTTGGTCAGGATCCGGAAATTAAAACTCTTGAGACCGGGAAAAAAGTGGTTAACTTCACACTTGCCACAAAAGAGAATTATAAAAACTCAGAAGGTCAAAAGATTAATGAGACCACCTGGCATAATATTGTGGCCTGGAACGGGCTGGCAGAAATTGCTTCCAGATATCTTAAAAAAGGTAATGAGGTATTTGTGGAAGGGAAAATAGTGTACAGGACCTATGAAGATAAGAAAGGCACTACCCGTTATGTGACAGATATAGTGCTGAATGATCTTCTGTTGCTCAGGTCAGGCAGAGTAAGCACAAAAGAAGATGAGTAATCCGGTCTGCTGTATCTTCCCGTGTAAAAAACAGGCTGTCTTATAAGACAGCCTGTTTTTTATATTTTTGTGATTGCAAAATCACGTCCGGACTTAAGAGCGTTAAGATTCATTTTTACAATATCTTCACCTTTTCTGCCAAACAGTTTACGTAAACCGTTTTCAAGGCTTTCATAAGGCATATCAATAAAAGGGGATGCTGCACCCAGAACGACAATATTTTCTGTTCTTGGAGAACCGGCTTCTCTGGCTAAATGACCGGCATCAATAATGATACTGTTACTTATGCTGTTAATTTCTTCATAAATACTGTCTACAGAAGGATAATCAGTTATATTGATAAAAGGTTCTGAGTTTGTAATAATCCATCCATTCGGAGACAACCATGGCAGATATCTGAGTGCTTCCATCGGTTCTACGGAAATTATAAGATCAGCTTTCCCCAAAGGAATAAGATCTGAATCAACAGGTTTTCCGGAAATTCTCAGGTGCGACTGTACATCTCCGCCCCTTTGACTCATTCCATGTACTTCAGATTGTTTCAGATAGAAGTGGTTTTCAACAGCTGCTAGTCCAATAACTGCAGCAATGGATAAAATACCCTGTCCTCCCACTCCTGATAATATGATATCGTTCTTCATTATTATTGTTGATTTATTTTATTACTCAGTTTAATAATTCACATTATTTGGAAAGTATCATTTTTATTAAAACTGTTATTTACAAACGACCGATCTGTTTTTCCATATATTCATTAATGACCCTTATGCATGCTTTTTTTCCTTCTGGAAGCAGTCTGGATACATTCTCTTGATGATATTATTACAGACACTCCTCTGTATGCCAGTTCCTCTTTCATTACAGCAACATTGACCTCATGGTTTTTTCTCAGAGGCACTATATTTCTTATATGTTTAGGATCAACACCTATACCGGCACATATATTTTGCAGTCTGCCTGTGGCTTGTGAATCCTGACCGCCGGTCATACCTGTTGTCATATTGTCGGATATTATTATTGTAACCGGGGAGTTTTTACTGACAGCATCAAGTAATCCTGTCATTCCGGAATGAGTAAAAGTAGAATCTCCTATTACTGCGACAGACGGGAAGAGACCGGCATCGGCAGCTCCGACAGCCATTGTGACCGAGGCCCCCATGTCGACACATGAATTAATGGCATTATAGGGAGGCAGAGCTCCGAGAGTATAACATCCTATATCGGAAAAAACCTTTCCGGGTCCGTATTGCTTAACTGCCTCGATCAGTGCAATAAAGGTATCAATATGTCCACAACCTTTACAAAAAACAGGAGGTCTCTTCTTTACCACCCCGGGAATATCTCTGATATCAGGCAGTGGTATGCCCAGGGCCTTTGCCACTATAGTAGGGTTTAATTCTCCTTCGCGTGGTATTGTTCCATCCATTCGACCATATATCTTAATGCCATTATCCAGTATCCCGCGCAGTTTATCCTCAATCAGGGGATAACCCTCTTCAAGAATGAGGATTTCTTTGCAACGATCAGTTATTTCCCTTATAAGATCATTGGGGAAAGGATATGCAGATATTTTAAGTACCGGATATTTTAATGATCTGTCATTAATATTTTCCATTAGATAATTATATGCTATCCCGCAGGTTATTATTCCAAGATCTCTTTTTCTGTCATCTCTGAAAGAATTATATTTCGATATTCTGACATCAAGTCTGACAGTTTCATAGGAAGACAAAAGTGTTTTGTATTTTTTTCTTGCAACAGCAGGGAGCAGGACAAACTGCAGGGGGTCATCCGGCAATTTCATTTTCTTTTGGGGCTCTGCCTCGGCCTTCATATCCACTCCTGCTCTTGAATGTGCCAGTCGTGTAGTTATTCTCAACATTACCGGAATACGGTATTTTTCTGACAGTTCAAAAGCATCTGATACCATATCATAGGCTTCCTGCTGACTGGCAGGTTCGAAACAGGGAACAAATGCAAAATGGGAATAAAACCTTGAATCCTGTTCATTCTGTGAAGAATGCATTGACGGATCATCGGCTGACACTACTATTAATCCTCCATTTACTCCGGTAATAGCTGAATTAATAAAACTATCTGCAGCCACATTAAGTCCCACATGTTTCATTGCCACCATAGCTCTCTTTCCTGTATATGACATTCCGAGAGCCGCCTCCATAGCCGTTTTTTCATTTGTCGACCATTCCCTGTGAATATTCCGTTCCTGTGCCACAGGTGATATTCGGACATATTCCATTATCTCAGTAGAAGGAGTACCTGGATAAGCATACATGCCGCTTAAACCTGCATCAATTGCTGCCTGAGCTATTGCCTCATCACCCAATAATAGTTTTCTTTTCTTCTTCATTCCTTATCTGTTTTAAGCCTTTTAATTTATTAAAATTTACATAAATTATTTAGTCTTGTGCTCTTTTATGTTTATTTTGCAGACTTGAAGGGAACAAATTACGTTATAAAAATGTAAAGGTCACTATTGAGCAGATACTTTTATACCGTTGCCGTGTGCATCATCTGTTTAGTTTCAGCCAAAGCTCAGGATGTAGAACCTCAAAAAGCTGAGAAATTTGTACAGGTGAGCGGAATAATAACCGATGAGCTATTCAGACCGGTACAGGGCGTAGCTGTTGTTTCGAAAAAGCTTAGAAGGGGTATTATAAGTGAAGAATCGGGTATCTATTCCATAACAAGCATTCCGGGTGACACTATTTATTTCAGGGCCCTGGGATATAAAAGATACCACACAATCATTCCTCCTTCATACAACAGCAAACATTGCATGGTTGATATCATTCTGGAAGCAGATACCATTCCTATCGAAGAAGTAACCATACTTCCATGGAAAACATACGGAGAATTCATAAGGGACATGACGAAAGAACAACCCGTTGATCCTCTTGAAGAAAATATGAATGAGAATCTGGCATCTATTTATGTGGCAATCACCAGTGATGCCAATATAAGTGTTACACCTGAAGCAGGTTTCAGATACTCCCAGGAACAACATTTTTCATCAATGGCCACACGTGGTCAATATCCGGTGAACAATCTTTTGAATCCTTTGGCATGGTCAAAATTCATCAATTCACTTAAAAATGGATTGCTGAGAAATAATCCTTCAAAAAGACCTCAGGCTGCAAAAGTTGTGAAGAAAAGAAAAAGAAACTCAAAAGAATAATTTACCTGTAATGGTTAAGGTAATTATTTATCGGTACTGCCTGGAGGAATAATTTATAATTTTGTGCAGTATGAAAAGAAGTGACGGCAGACTGATTGGAATTCTGGGAACAATAATAGTCCATCTTATTGCTGCCATAATATTTATGTCATTTAAGCTCCGGTCTGTAAAAAGAGAGATACGGGACGAATTTGCTGTGGAATTCATGCAGACAGACAGCCCTGATGAAGACACAGAAGAGCTGATTGAATTACCGGTATCAGGTATAGAAGAAATACTAAGAGGTGATGAAGAGATGCTCAATATTGCCAGAAATCTGGCTAATCGTCCGGATATAGAAATTGATCCGGAGGAATATATCGATCAGGTCAGGGAAGAATTAATAGAAAATGGTATCCTGGATCCTGATAATTACATAAATGAAGAGCTAAAACCAGATAATAACGTTACAGAAGAAAATCTTGCCTTTGAAGACAGAAATTATTCTGAAAAAGAAGAACTAACTGAATCACAGGAAATGGCTGCCAATTATCAGGGTCCCACACGTATATACTACGATCTGGATGGTCGTAATCATTTATATCTTCCCGTTCCTGTCTATAAATGTCCGGGATCGGGGAAAATTGTATTATCCATTCAGGTCAATCAGAAAGGTATTGTAGAATCAGCCCGTATAGACGACACACAAAGTACATCAGCTGATCCCTGTCTTACAGAAACAGCTGTTGCCAGCGCTTTGATCTCACGGTTCACGCCTGACATCAGTGCCCCTAAGTTACAGACAGGGACGCTGACTTTTATTTTTGTAGCCCAGTAAAGAAGTGTTTCTTAGAGTTTAACAGATATAAATCCTTTCCGAATGTACAATATCTCTCTTGTTTTATTTTCCGCTTTTATCCGGAAAAGGAGGTATTGGAGGTACTTTCTCAGCTTCTGTTTTTAATTGTTCAAGAATAACACTTATTGCTTTGTCCAGCTGATCATCTATTCCCAGGTATTCCCGGTGAGGATCATTATCAATGACTATATCCGGATCGACACCATATCCTTCAATAATAAATTGACTTCCATCGGCGGCATAAGGAGCCCATGATGGAGTATTAATACTACCTCCGTCAATACATGGCTGAGGCCCTGATATACCTACCACTCCTCCCCAGGTACGGGTTCCTATGAGTGTACCGATCTTATTGTACTTAAACCTGTAAGAAAACAGATCTCCATCAGAGGCAGAATATCTGTCGCATAGGGCGACCTTTGGACCCAGATGCGTTGCTTCCGGATTAACATCGCCTGTCGGTGCATTCGTAGTCATGGTAACATAGGTCATATCCCGCATCAGACGTTCGATTATCTGAGGAGACACATTTCCTCCTCCGTTTCCTCTGTCATCTATGATAAGAGCCTCTTTGGACAGTTGAGGATAATAATATTCAACAAACTGGTTCAGACCGGCAACCTGCATATCAGGAATGTGTATATAACCAACTCTGCCATCAGTGGCCTCACTAACTCTTTTAATGTTTTCCTGAACCCAGTTATAATAATAAAGTGATGATTCCGAAGCAATTGGCTTAACTACAACTTTCCGGCTATTTTCAAAAACCGGTTTATTGTTTACTGTTAGTTCAACCAGTTTGCCAGCCTGGCCGGCAAGCAATTCATAAACATTTCTGACCTTGTTTACAGGATTATCATTTATTGAGAGAATATAATCACCTTCTTTCACATCAACTCCTATTTCCTTCAGAGGTGAGACAAGGGTCTGGTTCCAGTTAGCACCATCAAGTATTTTTTCTATCCTTGCATAACCCGATTTATCCATTACAATTTTTGCACCCAGAAGACCCATTTGTATTCTTTCAGGCATGGGACGCTCTCCGTTTGCAACATAGGCATGACCAACACTTAATTCTGCTATCATCTCTCCTATCAGGTATGTCAGATCTGTTCTGTGGACCACATATGGCACCATAACAAAATATTTCTCATGCATCTTTTTCCAGTCAACGCCATGCATCCCGGGATCGTAAAAGAAATCTCTCATCTGTCTCCATGATTCATTGAAAATATTTGTCCACTCTTCCTTAAGATCTATCCACACTTTCATGTCGGCAGTATTTATTGTTTCTTTGATTTCAGCTTTCCCTGCCGGAACAGGGATTATAGCATATTTATCACCCTGCCGTGCAAGCATTTTATCTCCTCCCGCTGTCCTGAGAAGAGTAAGCCTCTGCCCTACTTCCACTTCTTTCTTCTCTTTAAGATCAAAATATTTTGTTACCGGGCCGGTATCACTGCCACTAGTATTCATTATATAGAATATTTTTTCACCAACCGGCTGAAGATTAGAATAATTCGAAGGTTTTACAGGTAATGACACTATTCTGTCCATTATTCCTTCCGGATCAACCCTTATTTCATTTTCTCTTTCGTCACTATCCTGTTGTTTTACATCTTCTTTGTTTTTGTCTGATCCGTTTTTAAGTGTGCTTTTATCATTGGCATCAGTCTCCGGCACTTTGTCGTCAGTAAAGGCCAGAGGTGAAGGAGTATCTTTTGCAAGTGTGATAAGATATATCCTTTCCATATTCAGATATGCATGGTTGAACTCTGTCTGACTATAGACAGGATTGAAATCACGTTGAGACACAAAAAATAGGTATTTACCGTCATCGCTGAAAACCGGGTTCCCGGAGGAATATCTGTTGGCAGTTATTTCGAATGACTTCTTTGTTTCAAGATCATACAACCTAATTACAGGAAAGGTAATCTCCTGACGTACGAAAGCTATCCATTTACTGTCAGGCGACCAGTTTGCATCATACCAGGGGCTCCTGGGTGATTTATCAACTATCACAATTTTACCATTATCAATATCAACATACCGTAAATCATTCTTTTTTGTGATATACATAATTTTCTTACTGTCTGGAGACCAGTCGAGATCAAAAATATATGTATCCTGATTCTTCGTGACCTGTCTGGGTGGCTCTGATCTGTCAGCATCCTGTATCCATATTTCAAATTCTCCGCTTTTATCAGATATCCATGCAATATTTTTTCCATCAGGTGACCATTTAGCATTACGCTCATGGACACCTGAAGAAGCAGTAATATTTCTTGTTACTCCTTCTTTGGAAGGAAGATTAAAAATATCACCGCGCGCACTGAATACAACTCTTTCTCCATCCGGTGAAGGGCTGGCGTCGGTTATACTTTCTGAAGCATCTTTTATCACTGTTATTGCAGCTTCAGAATCATCAGCTATGAAAATATCCAGTTTTTCTGTCTTGCGACTTTTAACATCAGTCTTATATATGTATCCACCATTTTCAAATACAATAGTCTCAGTACTGTGTGAGGGGAACTTAATATCATAATTATCGAAATCTGTTACTTTTTCAGTGTTTTTTGTTTTTGTATTATAAACAAACAGGTTCATTATCCTTTCCCTGTCAGACAGAAAAAAAATCTCATCACCAATCCACATTGGGATAATATCCTGAGCTTTATGGTCTGTGATCTTTTCTATTGCTCCTGAACTGAAATCAAATATTCTAATGTCATCAGCCATTCCACCCTCATAGTATTTCCAGGTACGGAATTCACGAAACACCCAGTTGAAAACCAGCTTTTTCCCATCCGGGGAATAGGAACAGAAACCTCCTTTGGAAAGTGGAATCTCAGTTGATGTTCCTCCTTTAGCCGGTACAGAGAACAACTGTCCTGTAAAATCATTAAAAGTATTTCTTCTTGAGCGATACACAATATTCTTTCCATCAGGAGTCCATGTCATCACAATATTGTTTGGTCCCATTCTGTCTCCGGGATCATCTCTCGACAAGGTAGCAGTAAAAGTCATTCTTTCTGGTTTTCCTCCTTGACTGGGAATAACAAAAACTTCGGTATTCCCCTGATATTGACCTGTAAAAGCTATTCTTTCTCCATCAGGAGAAAAGCGTGGGAACATTTCATATCCGGTATCGGTTGTAAGTTTTCTGGCCAGTCCGCCGTCACTATTGACAGAATACAAATCGCCGCCATAGGAAAAAACGACCTGATTTCCGTAAATGGCAGGGAAACGCATAAGCCTTGCCTCTTTCTGTGCAGATACAACCATACACACAGATAATAACACCAATGATATTTTAAACCTTATATTCATATATATTCATATTTTAATTTGAAAGCAATTTATAAAAACAGATTAACTTTTGCACTGTTATTTATCAGAAAACAAGCATTGAGAGAAGACAAAAAA
>DAINPM010000008.1:0-2410 GCA_036743455.1 Bacteroidales bacterium
TTTCAGGGACTAGTGTCAGCAATGATGTGCAGGTTCGAGTCCTGTTCTGGGCACAGGAGAAGTGAGGAATTCATTACTCAGTGTATAGACCGGATTATCGTTTAATACTCTGGGTAATTGATTCTGAAGCAATCTGCCCAGATGGTGGAATTGGTAGACACGCCAGCTTGAGGGGCTGGTGCCGGCAACGGTGTGCAAGTTCGAGTCTTGTTCTGGGCACCCGAAAAAGAAAGAGTCAGTCCCTGATTGATTTCTTTCTTTTTTATTTGCCTCTGTATGCTATTCAAAATAGATAAATTAGGGAAAATGAAATAAAACACGGTATTTTCTTTTCAATCCGGACCCTTATGAATATTTGATTTTGATCTCTGGTGTAAATTATTACATTTGTTTGCAAGAGAATGTATTGATATCTATCACCATTCACTATGCAAAAAATAAATGATTTTCTTGTAATGCTTGATGGTTATATCGGAGGCCATCCATGGTTTGTCATTCTTCTCCTGGGCACAGGTATATTTTTTACTATATATCTAAAGTTTCCTCAGATCAGATATTTCAGGCATGCTATAGATGTTGTTAAAGGTAAGTATGATCACCATCTTGATATTGGAGACACATCGCATTTTCAGGCACTTGCTACAGCATTGTCGGGAACGGTTGGTACAGGGAACATAGCAGGTGTTGCTCTGGCTATTCATCTGGGTGGTCCTGCTGCTCTTTTCTGGATGCTGATAACTGCTTTCATAGGTATGTGTACTAAATTTGTAGAGGTATCAATCTCTCATAAATACCGTGATATACTGCCGGATGGTACAGTTTCGGGCGGACCAATGTATTATATGAAGAAGAGATTGAATATTAAAACAAAAAACGGGAAAATAATCAGGACGGGTGTATTTATGGGCGGTTTTTTTGCTGCTGCAACCGTTCTGTCTTCTTTTGGAACTGGCAGTTTGCCTCAGATAAACAGTATTTCCAACTCAATATTTACAACTTTTGGGATAGACCATATTATAACTGGAGCAGTCCTGTCCGTTTTACTTGCCCTGATCATAATAGGAGGGATAAAGCGTATTGCAAATGTTACATCAAGACTGGTTCCGGCTATGGCGCTTTTCTATTTTCTGGGAGCGATTTTTGTTATTATCACTAACTATGAAAATATTATTCCGTCTGTTATTTCACTTTTTTCAACTGTATTTACCGGAACAGCAGCGGTTGGTGGTTTTATGGGAGCGTCTGTTTCGTACGCTATCAACAGAGGTGTAAACAGAGGGCTTTTTTCCAATGAATCAGGTCAGGGGTCAGCTCCTATAGCTCATTCAGCAGCCAGGGCTCCTGAACCGGTATCGGAAGGAATGGTAGCTATACTGGAACCTTTTATTGATACTATTATTATTTGTACACTTACGGGGCTGACCATACTCTCGTCCGGAGTGTGGACAGAAAAAATTGAAAACCAGTTTCAGGATGCAGATATGATTTTCCTGGATCAGTCTTACAATGAAAATATTCCTGAACAAAAACAGATGGTCATTGATTTTATCAGGGACGGAAAAGAACTACCTCTCTTTAGTGGTGAACTTACTATAACTGATGGTAAAATGCAGAATCCTATTTCCCTTGTTTGTTCCAGATCCCTTGCAGAAGATTATACATTTTATGATAATAAATCACCTTATAGCGGACGAATACGGGTTGTGGACGGTAAATGGCAACCTTCTTCAGCTTCCATGACTATTGTAGGAAAATCACTTATTCACAGTGCTCCTCTCACCACACTCGCATTTGAGCGTAGTTTTTTGGGGAAATGGGGGCGTTATATCGTTTCAATAGGTATTTTGTTATTTGCTTTTTCAACAGCAATATCATGGTCATATTACGGAGACAGAGCTTTAACATATCTTGCAGGTCCGCGCTATGTAATTTACTACAGGATTATCTATGTGTCAGCTTTCTTTTTAGCTTCATTTACCGATACAACTATTATTTGGTCACTGTCATATATCACCATAGCTTTTATGGCCGTCCCCAATTTGTTAGGACTGTGGATACTGAGAAAAGAGATAAAGAGTACCATTGCCGAATACTGGATTACTTTTTCGGAGAAATACCCGAGAGACAGGATGTCAGAAAAATTCAGCAAAAATGGGAGGCTGTAAAAAAAAAGAGATGTTTTATCAGAACGGTATCAGTTAATAACTGAATCATAGAATGTCTGAAGCAGGTTTGATCTTAAATTGAGCTTAGTGATAAGATTATTGTCACGTGTGGGAAAAACTCTGTTGCTAAGAAAGATAAAGCTCATTTCATATTCAGGATCTATCCATACGTAGGTGCCTGTGTATCCGGTATGACCAAAACTTGAAGGTGATGCACTTCGTGCGGTATTCGATTCCTCCGGAGG
>DAINPM010000008.1:2510-65800 GCA_036743455.1 Bacteroidales bacterium
TGTAATAACTGTTGCCGGAACAAAGAGTCATATTCTGTCGGTATTATTCTTTCAGGAGGATATTTCAAATATGGATTGAAGACTATATTTTCTGCACCGATCTTTTGATACACTCCTGATGATACATAATCATACCATTTTTTACCTGATAAATTCCCGATTATTTCAGGTATTAGTATAAATCCGAGATCTGAATACAAATATTTCTTTTCCCCGAGAGGTGATTTCCTGATTTCTTTCCTGATTTTTTTTGTGAATGTCTCCTTAATGTATAGCCCGTGAGCAACTGTCAAAGGATATTTATCTGAATATACGGAGTTAAAAAACCTTTTTTTTAGCTTCCCGTTTTTTTTTACTGTCATCTTCCAGAAAGGGATCCATGACATAAATCCTGCCTGATGTGTAAGTATTTCTGTCATTTTCAGATCTCCTTTATCAGATCTTCGGAATTCAGGCAGATATGTCGAAAGTTTTTCATCCGGTGAAAATTTGCCTTCTGTATCAAGTAGCATCAAACCGGGAAGAGTGGCAGCGATCTTTGTTATTGATGCAAGATCAAATAAGTCATCTTTTTTTACTTCATTTACACTGTCATAAGAATGAAAGCCGTAAGTTTTATGAAAGATCACTATGCCTTTCCTGGCGACCATTATCTCACATCCCGGAAAAGCTTTCAGCTTTAGTGCGTTACAGATAAGCGAGTCAGTTTTTTTTGTTATCAGGAAGGATGACATACCGGCATTTTCGGGGAACCCGTATTGAACTCTGAGCCCCCCGGGAGTTATTATACCATAATTGTATTGCCATTTGCTGTTTATTGTTACAGGTAATGACCCTCTTGCGCCTATAGCGCCAAAAATCAGTTGAGCAGCCAGATCTTCAGTGTATTCATTTTCCTGGTACGCAAGCACCAATCCTTCTGTTTCTTCCAATGAGTGTATTTTATCCAGTGAATATGGATTTCCAAACCAGGAAATGATACACTTATGTCCTGAATTAAGGGTGTCGATAAATTTCTTTAACTCAGGGCTTATGCCGAATTGCCTGTTCGGGCGCTGGTCGAGATCATATACTCCCGCAATAATCAGATCATAACTCCTGAGACTGTCAAGCAAAGCAGCAGACCTGCCGGGATCAGACACATTTATATTATAATGATCAGCAGTTATATATGATGCGATCCTCTTTTGAAATGAAGTGATTCCACTTTTATTAACAGCTAAGGTGGCAATTTGCAGTTTATCGGTGTTTCTTACCGGAATAATATTTTGTTTGTTGTTGAGAAGAGTCAAAGCATTGGCGTAAAGCTCATGTATGAGTGCCTTTATTTCCGGGGAATTAAGATCATTTCTGATACTATTTTCATCTGCAGGACTGCTTTTATGCTGTAGTGACCAGTATTTAAGGGCAAGTATCTTTCTGCATTTCTGATCTATTTCATCTGTTGTTATCCTTTTTAATGAAATATCATTATTTATTTCTCTTATAGCTGCCTCTATATCGGGGATATATTCTATAATGTCATTTCCTGCTCTGAATGCCATTGCTTCCGCTTCTCCGGGCTTGTAATATTTTGTAACGCCTTTCATGTTCATAGCATCGCTTATGACCAGTCCACGGTATCCAAGCTGCTCTTTCAATAATCTCTTGATGATCAGTGGTGAGAGAGAGGCAGGGAGGTGGTTGACGGTATCAAGAGCAGGCAGATCAAGATGAGCAGTCATAATTATTCCGGCTCCTTCATTTATCAGTTTTCTGAATGGATAGAGTTCAACCGAATCAAGCCTTTCCCGTGAATGTCTGATCACCGGCAGATCGGAGTGTGAGTCGGTGTCAGTATCACCATGACCCGGGAAATGTTTAATAGTACCCATGATGCCATAATCAGCCATGGCTTTCATATAAAGAGAGGCTTTTTCAGTTACATTGTCCCTGTTTTCACCGAATGATCTGTAGTTGATGACGGGATTCAAAGGATTATTATTGATATCAGCTACTGGAGCCAGGTTGACATCGATGCCTGATCGTCTGCACTGTTCTGCAACAGCTTTACCAAACCTGTAAATAAGAGAATCATTACGTATTGCACCAAGAGTTAACTGATAAGGAAATACCTCTGTATCGGAAAGTCTCATCCCAACTCCCCATTCTGCATCCATCGCAGTTATCAGTGGTACATTTGTGACTTCCTGATAGTACCTTATTAGTTCAGCCTGCTTTTCCGGACTTCCCTGAAAAAAAATAATCCCACCTATTCCATACCTTTTTATTGTTTCAATAGTCTTTGCCTGTTGTATGGTGTCATTATTGGACCATGAAGGTATCCATATACATTGTGCTATCTTCTGATCAACAGAAAGGGATTGACAAACGGAGTCAACCCACGGATGATACATGTATTGCAAATAAGGGGGATCAGTTTTCTGTGCTTTTGATGAAGTGAAAAACACCAAAAGACATACTAAGTATAAACATGGTCTGCGTATGAGCATTGATAAAACAGCTTGTTGGTAGCAATACTATCTTAAGCGCACAAAAATAAGAATTTTTTCCGGCAGACCAGCCGTTAGCTTAAATTGTTATTTTTACGTATTGTATAACTGATTTATTTTGTAGTTTTTTACATAATGGCAGATATTATAAATAAAATAAAAAATCTGTATTTTGATAGTTACGGTAAAAGTGAAATACTGATCAATTCTTTGCCACGATCAGGATCAGACAGACAATATTTCAGAATAAAAGAATCCTCATATACCATTATTGCTGCCTATAATCCTGTAAGAGAAGAAAATGAAGCATTTGTTGGTTTTTCAAGGCATTTCCTTAAAGCCGGAATCAATGTACCTGAAATCTTTTATTATTTCCCGGACGATTGTATTTATTTCCTTCAGGATCTGGGGAATGATAACCTGTATTTGTGGCTTGAAAATAAACCTGTATCATCGGGATTTGATCAGAGTACAAAAGATTTGTATAAGAAGATACTGGACTCTTTAATTCTTTTTCAAACAATTGGCATTCAGGGCATTGATCTAAATTGGTGCTATCCGCATAAACATTTTGACAGACAGTCGATGATGTGGGATCTGAATTATTTCAAGTACATGTTTCTTAAGCTTATGGCTGTACCATTTAATGAAAAGTTGCTGGAGAAGGATTTTATTGTTCTTTGTGATTATCTTCTTCAGGTTAGACAGGACTATTTTCTCTATCGCGATTTTCAGACAGCCAATGTGATGATTCTTGATAATGAAGCGTGGTTTATTGATTACCAGGGAGGCAGGGCGGGGGCTCCACAATATGATGTAGCTTCATTACTCTACGATGCAAAAATTCAAATGGTTGATCAGGACCGGAAAGAACTACTTGGTTATTATATTAATAACTTCTGTTCTATTACAGGAGAAGATAAAAATAAATATCTGGACTATTATTATGGCTTCAGTATGATACGGGTCATGCAGGCCCTAGGCGCTTTTGGGTTCAGGGGATTGTATGAGAAAAAGCCTACTTTTACTGAGAGTATCGTTCCCGGAGTGAATAATCTGATAAAAATTTCAGAAGAAGGAGAATCATGTATTTATCTTCCGGAACTGTTTAAAACTATTAGATCTGTCCCGGATACTCCCTTATTTAGAGATCTGTTATCTGAAATCAATGAGATAAAAGGATGAAAGCAATGATCCTGGCAGCGGGCAAGGGCACAAGATTAGGAAGGATAACCCAGGAAATACCCAAGGCCCTTGTTGATGTTAATGGTAAGACCCTCCTCAGAAGGGCTGTGGAAAAATGTTCATCTTCCGGCTTTGATGATATTATAGTAAATATTCATCATCTTGCCAGTATGGTCGAAAAAGAGATACACAAGCTAAAAAAAGAGGGTTTCCATATAACCGTATCGGATGAAAGAGAGATGTTATATGAAACAGCAGGGGGATTATTTAAAGCACGGGATTTTTTTAATTCAGATCCTTTCCTGCTTTATAATGTTGATATAGTTACAGATCTTGATCTTACTCAATTATACACTTATCATTTAAAAAATGATGGTCTGGCTACTTTGGCAGTGAGAGCACGTAAAGGAGCCAGAATGTTTCTTGTCAACAGTGAAGGATTACTGTGTGGCTGGATAAATAAAAATACCGGAGAAAAAATAGTGACACGTGAAAACCAATCGCTCTCTGAAATAGCTTTCTCGGGAATACATATAATAGATCCTGTTATTTTTAAGTATATGGATTCCGGAATAAATACAATGACTTCAGTATATATCAGACTTTCAACAGAACACAGGATACATACATGGAAGCATGACAGAGGTTACTGGGCAAATGTTGGTACTCCTTTAATACTTGAAGAAATAAGAAGTTTTTTAAAGGAATATGAGAATCATGAGAGAGGAGTACTATAGTCTCCAGAAAGATTTTGTGAAAAGAATGAAAATAGTGTTTATCTCAAGTCTTCCGATAATCATCAGAAAACTAAAGATCACTTTGCTTGTATCAGACATTGGGGCATAAGTATAGATCGGTCCAATTGCACCCAGTCCCGGCCCGGTGTTGCCCAGTGTGCTTATTACCGCACTGGCTGAAGTAACAGGATCAGATCCGGTGAGAACAATCAAAATAGTGCCGATAATAAAAATAAAAAGATAGAAGACTACGAATGAGATAACTGATAAATTGACATTCTCATTAATAAGCTTCCCGTTTAATTTTATCTGTGAAATGGCGCTGGGATGTATTATTCTCCTGAATATATTCCGGATATTTTTGATTACAAGTAAATGCCGGAGCATTTTTATGCCTCCTGTAGTGGAACCGGTGCTTGCACCGGTAAAAAGTAGAATAAAAATCAGCATTACACCTGCAGAAGGCCATGTTAAATAATCTGTTGAAGTAAATCCTGTTGTCGTTATTATTGATATTACCTGGAAAAATCCTTCTTTCACAGCATTACTGAAAATAACGCCTCCGTTATGGAAAAGGATGAAAGTTGCTGCTATTCCCGCTGCAACAGTAAAAGCCGTATAGAACCATAATTCTTCGTTTTTGACGATCTTCCTTAGTCGTAATTTTACAAGGTAATAGTATATAACAAAACTTATACCCGAAAGAAACATAAATATTGCAATAATTATCTGGGAATAAGATGAATATTCTGATATACTGGTATTACGTGTTGAATATCCGCCTGTTGAGACTGTACTAAGGGTATGACAGATACTGTCAAACAGGTTCATATCCCCCATGTAAAGCAGAATAATTTCTATAAGAGTCAGACCCAGATATATGTAAAGAAGGCGGTAGCCAATTGCCTTTGTCTTTGGAAGGATCTTTTCCTTTAGAGATGATTCCATGCTCAGCAACTGTTGTGCAGTCATCTTAAGTGATGGTAGGATAATTATTACAAGTAGTATTATTCCAAGACCTCCAATCCATTGGGTGAGATTTCTCCAGAACATGATGGAAAAAGGTAATATTTCAATGTCCTTTATTATAGTTGCTCCCGTAGTAGTAAAGCCTGAAGCAGACTCAAAAAAAGCATCGATAAATGATGAGACACTTCCGCTGAGCATATAAGGGATCGTGCCGAGTATTGAGAATAATAACCATGAAAGAGAAACGACAATGAAACCTTCTCTGTTGGTTATTTTATCAATGGATGTATTCTTTGATAAGAGGAAAAATGATACAGATATTATTATCGATATCAATGCAGAACAAAGAAAAGGATAAGGAGATTCATTAAATATATGTGCTACAGGCAAACAAATGAGAAATGCAATTGTTTCAAGAAACAGAATTGTACTTAATACTCTTAGTATTACCAGTGGATTTATCAGTTTCATGTCAGGAATTACAGAAAGCAAAGATAAATCAAAATAATTTTGAATTGGGTTGAGTGATAAAAATCAACAATACACATAACAATATATATTATATTTGAAACAGACATTCATTATTAAATGGCCGGATTCCGGACAATTAAACAAAAAATGACTGATAGTAATAAAAAAAGAATAAATCAATGGGAAAAGTATTAGTAATAGGAGCAGGTGGAGTAGGGACTGTTGTAATTCATAAGATGGTTTCTCTTCCGGAAGTATTTAGTGATATTATGCTGGCCAGCAGGAATAAATCAAAGTGCGATGATATAGCGCGCAAGGTTGGGGAAGACATGATAAAGACTGCTCAGGTAGATGCAGATAACGTTCCGCAGCTTGTTGAATTAATACGTTCTTTCAAACCTGATATTGTTGTCAATGTAGCCCTGCCTTACCAGGATCTGCATATCATGGATGCCTGTCTGGAAACTGGTGTGGCTTATCTTGATACTGCAAACTATGAACCTCTTGATGAAGCTAAATATGAGTACAGCTGGCAGTGGGCTTACCGCGATAAATATAAAAATGCCGGGTTAACTGCTATTCTCGGTTGTGGGTTTGATCCGGGTGTAACTTCAGTTTTTACTGCTTATGCTGCAAAACATCATTTTGACGAAATACACTATCTTGATATAGTTGATTGTAATGCCGGTGATCATGGAAAACCTTTTGCCACTAATTTCAATCCCGAAATAAATATCAGAGAGGTTACTCAAAAAGGCAGATACTGGGAAAACGGGAAATGGGTTTACACTAAACCTCATGAGATACACAAAGCACTAAATTATCCTGAAATAGGCCCCAAAGAATCGTATCTTATCTATCATGAAGAACTCCTGACTTGTCCACTTTAGTGCGGCAGATTTAAAGACTTGAGGTATTTCAAAATCTTATCGTTGTATTTTGTCTTTATTCTTATCTCTTTGTTTGTTATTTTATTGAGCATGCGAGCATCCGTTACTTTTTTGCACTCGGTTATAAATTTTCTAATAGAATCACCAGTAGCTAGCTCAATGTGTTTAGAAACTACAAGTGCCATAAAACAAATTAAGATATGAAGATTGATAGGTTCTTCCTTAAAATGAAAGATGGGTCTTGTTTGTAGATCGTGCTTCGATATCCTGAAGGCTTGCTCGACTCTGTAAAGTTCGTGATAACGTTCGATGATGGTTTGATTGCTTACGGTACTCTCATCCAGATTGGTATAGTATCCCTTGATTCCTAACAGCTTTTTTGACTTTTCAACCAACGCCTGGTTAAGCACTACTTGCTCACCAGTGGTTTTGATAAACTTGACCTTTTTGCCTTTTGAGGGTGTTTCAATAATGGCTTTGGCTCTCTGGATTTGCTTTTCCATTTCATGCTTATCTTTTCGATAGCGAACTGCAGAATAACTGCAAACCAAATACCCGTTTCTTGTTTTTATTCTGATACTTCTTCCATCTTCTCTGGTAATACTTCTGTCAATCCGCTCAATCAACTCGTTAGGTAAGTTGCCCAGCCTTGCTCCAACTATGTAGTTGATGTTATTTTTCAATAGCTCCTGTGTGTTGATAGTGCTTATCATTGCCGCATCGGCAACTACAGTAAAATCTTTTACTGCATATTTCTTGATAAAATTATTCACCACAGGTATTATCGTATGCCCTTCAAACGTATTGCCGGAAAAAATGCTGTAGGCTATCGGAAAACCTTCCTTTGTAACCAGCAGGGCTACTAAAATTTGTGGCTGCTTCGACTTATTATCTTTGGAAAATCCGTTTTTACGCAGCTCATCCTCTTCGAATGTTTCAAAGTATAAAGTGGTTACATCGTAAAACAATAGATCAAAGTTGAAAGCGTAATTCTTCTTAGCAAACTCTACAACAATGCTCTCAATCTTTTCCTTCAGAACGAGCCATTGCGGAGCCGAATGGTAATAGCTCTGCCTTCTATGTTTTATCCCAAAATAAGTGTCTAAAAGTTCTATTGAACGTAATTTTGAAGCGGGTTCCACGACCCTAATAGCCACCAAATCTAAGAGCAATTGTTTCTTGATTATATCTAAACCGATCTGAGAAAGCAGGCCAGAGATGACCTCATAGAGAAAAGTAAAATATACACCCAAAAACTCGCTCTTGTCCAGGTACAGTAAATTATCAAGCTTAGCCTCTTCGAATAAAGGTATTTCTGGATTGAAATTATTAATTACATCTTGTGCAACCAATTTCAACGACTCTAATTCTTGAATACTATTTGCCGAACCAATATGCTTAAATACCACTCGCTTGCGATTTCTGTAGTAAACCACTTGGACTGCATTGGCCCCTGATGCTGTTTTTATTACCCTGATGCGTAGCATAAATTTGCCTTAGTGCGACAAATTTATAACTTTATCTATGCAATCACTTGATATTCAATAGTGAAATTTTACTCACCAAAAGGGGTGGACAAGTCAGGAAAATAATACCTCCGTTATGGAAAAGGATGAAAGTTGCTGCTATTCCCGCTGCAACAGTAAAAGCCGTATAGAACCATAATTCTTCGTTTTTGACGATCTTCCTTAGTCGTAATTTTACAAGGTAATAGTATATAACAAAACTTATACCCGAAAGAAACATAAATATTGCAATAATTATCTGGGAATAAGATGAATATTCTGATATACTGGTATTACGTGTTGAATATCCGCCTGTTGAGACTGTACTAAGGGTATGACAGATACTGTCAAACAGGTTCATATCCCCCATGTAAAGCAGAATAATTTCTATAAGAGTCAGACCCAGATATATGTAAAGAAGGCGGTAGCCAATTGCCTTTGTCTTTGGAAGGATCTTTTCCTTTAGAGATGATTCCATGCTCAGCAACTGTTGTGCAGTCATCTTAAGTGATGGTAGGATAATTATTACAAGTAGTATTATTCCAAGACCTCCAATCCATTGGGTGAGATTTCTCCAGAACATGATGGAAAAAGGTAATATTTCAATGTCCTTTATTATAGTTGCTCCCGTAGTAGTAAAGCCTGAAGCAGACTCAAAAAAAGCATCGATAAATGATGAGACACTTCCGCTGAGCATATAAGGGATCGTGCCGAGTATTGAGAATAATAACCATGAAAGAGAAACGACAATGAAACCTTCTCTGTTGGTTATTTTATCAATGGATGTATTCTTTGATAAGAGGAAAAATGATACAGATATTATTATCGATATCAATGCAGAACAAAGAAAAGGATAAGGAGATTCATTAAATATATGTGCTACAGGCAAACAAATGAGAAATGCAATTGTTTCAAGAAACAGAATTGTACTTAATACTCTTAGTATTACCAGTGGATTTATCAGTTTCATGTCAGGAATTACAGAAAGCAAAGATAAATCAAAATAATTTTGAATTGGGTTGAGTGATAAAAATCAACAATACACATAACAATATATATTATATTTGAAACAGACATTCATTATTAAATGGCCGGATTCCGGACAATTAAACAAAAAATGACTGATAGTAATAAAAAAAGAATAAATCAATGGGAAAAGTATTAGTAATAGGAGCAGGTGGAGTAGGGACTGTTGTAATTCATAAGATGGTTTCTCTTCCGGAAGTATTTAGTGATATTATGCTGGCCAGCAGGAATAAATCAAAGTGCGATGATATAGCGCGCAAGGTTGGGGAAGACATGATAAAGACTGCTCAGGTAGATGCAGATAACGTTCCGCAGCTTGTTGAATTAATACGTTCTTTCAAACCTGATATTGTTGTCAATGTAGCCCTGCCTTACCAGGATCTGCATATCATGGATGCCTGTCTGGAAACTGGTGTGGCTTATCTTGATACTGCAAACTATGAACCTCTTGATGAAGCTAAATATGAGTACAGCTGGCAGTGGGCTTACCGCGATAAATATAAAAATGCCGGGTTAACTGCTATTCTCGGTTGTGGGTTTGATCCGGGTGTAACTTCAGTTTTTACTGCTTATGCTGCAAAACATCATTTTGACGAAATACACTATCTTGATATAGTTGATTGTAATGCCGGTGATCATGGAAAACCTTTTGCCACTAATTTCAATCCCGAAATAAATATCAGAGAGGTTACTCAAAAAGGCAGATACTGGGAAAACGGGAAATGGGTTTACACTAAACCTCATGAGATACACAAAGCACTAAATTATCCTGAAATAGGCCCCAAAGAATCGTATCTTATCTATCATGAAGAACTTGAGTCTCTGGTTAAAAATTTCCCAACACTTAAGCGTGCCCGTTTCTGGATGACCTTTGGAGAGGAATATCTGACGCATCTGCGTGTTATTCAAAATATTGGAATGGCAGGTATAGTGCCGGTAATGTTCGATGGCCGTGAAATTGTCCCTATTAAATTTCTTAAAGCTGTATTGCCTGATCCCGGAGATCTGGGTGCAAACTACAAGGGCTGGACATCTATAGGCTGCAGGATAAGGGGAGAGAAGGATGGACAAGAAAAGACTTATTATATTTACAATAATTGCAGTCATGAAAAAGCCTTTGCAGAGACAGGCACCCAGGCTGTTAGTTACACTACAGGAGTACCGGCTACTATAGGAGCTATGATGTATCTTCAAGGCTTATGGAAAAAACCAGGAGTATTCAATGTTGAAGAGTTTGACCCGGACCCGTTTATGGAGCAATTAAATCTGTTGGGACTGCCATGGAATGAGTTACATGATGTTGACCTGGAACTGTAATATCAGTACAATGCAACACCTTTACGATTGAATGCAATTATTATTCTATACAAACAGACTGAAATAATTTGAGTATTGATTACAATAGAATCCCATCTCCCTGTTATATAATTGATGAGGAACGATTCAGAAAAAACCTTACACTTATAAAACAGGTTGCTGAGTGCTCCGGAGCAGAAATTATTCTCGCATTTAAGGGATTTGCAATGTGGGGCGTTTTTGATATCCTGAGTGAGTATATTAGTGGAGCTGCGGCAAGTTCTCCTCATGAAGCCCGCCTCTGTTTTGATGAAATAGGGTCAAAAGCTCACACCTATTCTCCTGTTTACAGGAAGAGTGAGTTCAGTTCTATAATGAAATTTAGTTCCCATATTACTTTTAATTCTCTTGATCAGTACTTTAAATATGAAAGTACATTAAAACGGTATCCGGATCATATCTCTGCAGGTCTCAGAATAAATCCGGAGTTTTCAGAAGTAAGTCATGGTATTTATAATCCCTGTTCACCCGGTTCTCGTCTGGGAATAACTTTCGATAAACTAGAACAGGGATTACCGGCGGGAATAGAGGGGCTCCATTTTCATGTGCTTTTTGAATCAGATTCATATGCTCTTGAGAGAGTGCTCGAAAAATTTGAAAAAGATTTTGGTCATCTTTTTGATAAAATTAAGTGGATCAACATGGGTGGTGGCCATTTAATTACCCGGGAAGGTTATGATACTGATCATCTTATAGAAATCCTGCGCGATTTCAGAAAAAGGACCGGTCTTCATATTATACTTGAACCTGGTAGTGCCTTTGCATGGGAGGCAGGAGAACTGGTCGCTACAGTGGAAGATATTGTAGTGAACGGCCAGGTAAAAACTGCAATACTGGATATCTCCTTTACTGCCCATATGCCTGACTGTCTTGAAATGCCATATAAACCCAAAATTATCGGAGCCACTGAACCGGTCAAAGGTAAGCCAGTCTACCGGCTGGGAGGAAATTCCTGTTTGTCAGGAGATTTTATGGGAGACTGGTCATTTGATCACGAACTGAAACCCGGTGAAAGGATAGTGTTCCTTGATATGATACATTACACAATGGTGAAAACAACAACCTTTAATGGTGTTCAGCATCCGTCCATTGGTCTGTGGACAAAAGATAAAAAATTTAAGCTCATCAGAAGATTCAGTTACCGCGATTACAGAGACAGGTTGTCTTAACAAATATATGGACCGCAGATATATTATTAATATTTAATTATTAATCTTCTGTATTTACAACAAGTCTGTTCAGAACTATTGTTTTTGAAATATTATCTTGCTATTACACCGGAGCCTGTTACTTCATCACCGTCATACCATGCTGCGAACTGACCAGGAGCAATGCCCCGCTGAAGGTTGTTAAAAATGATGTATATGCCATTATTGGTACGGAATAATATTGCTCTTTGCAGTGGTTGACGATATCTTATACGGACCATATATTCGCATTTTTCTCCTGTCCTTAATTCCAGATCAGGTCTTATCCAGTGCAGATCATCATTTGAAATAAACAATCCTTTTCTGTATAAGCCGGGATGTGATTGTCCTTCACCGACGTAAAGGATATTGTTTTCAGTATCAATACCCAGAACAAAAAGAGGTTCTTTATACCCTCCAATATTAATTCCTTTCCTTTGTCCTATAGTGAAAAAGTGAGCTCCATTATGCAGTCCCACAGTTTTTCCCGGAAGTTTTTCAAAAGGATGATTAGCAGTCATTTTGATTAATTCCTGTTCTTCCGGTGTCTCTGACGGGAGTCCCGTAGCCCAGGTCAATAATTGATCGGAAGGGGCAATTTCAATTACCGGCCCTTCTCTGGCTTTTAGTTTTTGCTGGAGAAATACCGGAAGATGAACTTTCCCAATGAAACAAATTCCCTGTGAGTCTTTTCGGTAAGCAGTAGCCAGACCAAGATTATCTGCAATTTTTCTTACTTCGGGTTTGGTCAATCCTCCCAGAGGGAACAATGAAAAAGCCAGTTGTTGCTGGTTTACCTGGCACAAAAAATAACTCTGGTCTTTATTGTCATCTATTCCCCTGAGAAGCCTGTAAATAACATGGCCGTCTTTTTCTAACTTGTCTTTTCTGCAATAATGACCCGTAGCAATATAGTGAGCTCCAATTTTCTTTGCTTCTTCCGCAAATGAATCAAATTTTATTTCCCTGTTACATAGTATATCTGGGTTAGGAGTTCTTCCTTTTTTATATTCATTGAACATATAGTCAATAACCCTTTCTCTGTAGGGTTCACTGAGGTCGATATGATGAAAAGATATTCCAATCTTTTTTGCAACCATTTCTGCAAACATAAGGTCATCTTCCCAATGGCAGTCGCTATGAAGTAAACCAGTGGTATCATGCCAGTTTTTCATAAAGAGTCCTGTTACATCATATCCTTTTTCCTTCAGTATCCATGCTGCAACACTTGAATCTACGCCTCCAGATAAGCCTATGACCACTCTTTTTTTCATTGTGCAAAGATATTGAAAAATGCTAACTTTAATCCGGAATGGGAACAGGTACACTAACTATATACAGCGCTTCCGCAGGATCAGGTAAGACCTTCAGACTGGCAGGTATTTATCTCTCAAAGCTCTTCAGGTCAAAATATAATTACCGTAAAATACTTGCAGTAACTTTTACCAATAAAGCTACTGCAGAAATGAAAAACAGAATACTCGATCAGTTATTCCTCCTTTCAACAGGGAAAGAATCAAAATATCTTTCAGGACTGATGAAAGATACAGGTATGACAGAGCCGGAGGTCAGAAACAAGGCTGAAGAGATACTTTATTCATTACTTCATGATTTTTCCAGATTCTCAGTATCCACTATTGATGCATTCTTTCAAAAAGTGCTTCGGGCTTTTGCCAGAGAAGCAGGATTACATTCAGGTTATAATATTGAACTGGACCATAACCTGATACTCTCTTCCGCTGTAGATGAGATGATAGCTTCTTCTCCGGAAGATAACAAACTGCAGGAATGGCTTAAGGATTATGTGCTTTCAAATCTTGAAGAGGAGAAGAACTGGAATCTGAAAACATCAGTAATGAAATTATCCGAAGAACTTTTCAAAGAGAACTTCAAAATATTATCGGAAACGGAATTATCGAAGCTGGAGAATAAGGAATTTCTTCTTGATTACATCAAAAAAATACGTTCAATTATACACTCTTTTGAAACCAAATTGAATGATCTGGGGACGAAAGCCGAAGAGTTATTGTTTGAATATGAACTTTCTGCTGAGATGTTTTATCAAAAAAGCAGAGGCATACCATCTTACATCAGATCTCTTTCTTCAGGGAAAATTGTCAGTCCAGGAAGTGCTGTCAGGCAGATTTTTAATGATCCACCACGGTGGTCATCAGGGAAAATCCATCCCCGGCTTCAGAGTGCAATAAATAAGGGCCTTGATACTATTATAAAGGAAGCTGTTATTTATGATGATGATAAGCGTTTGATATATGAGAGTGCAAAGGTAATACAACCCAACATGTATGCACTGGGTATCCTTTCAGATGTTCTGAAAAGAGTACGACGGGTGGCAGGTTCTGAAAACACTTTTCTGCTATCAGATGCAGGAGAGGTTTTAAGGCTTATAACAAAAGCTGACCAGACACCATTTATCTATGAGAAAATAGGGAATCAGTATGAAAATTATATGATAGATGAATTCCAGGATACATCGATATTACAATGGCATAATTTTAATCCTTTAATTATAAACAGTATGGGAGAGGGGCATGATAATATTGTAGTCGGTGACATTAAACAATCTATTTATCGTTGGAGAAACAGTGACTGGCAGATATTGGGGAGGATGAAAAAAGAAATGGTTGATAATAAAAGGTTTCTGAGTGAACCTCTGAATACTAACTGGAGAAGCAGATCAAATATTATTTCCTTCAATAACTCTCTCTTTTCTGTTATACCTCAACAGGTTGAAGATTCTTTTCCCGGAGATCAATTGTCATTTAGTTTTACAGAACTATATAAAGAGGCTGTCCAGGATGATCCCGAACCGGGAAGAGGAGGTTATGTAAGACTTGAAATTGTTGATGATGAATCAGAAGGGGAAAAGGGTTTAGATGAGATTAAAACAGATGTTAAAAAGAAATGGTCACAGATAGTCCTGGACAGACTTCCTGCTTTGATTGAAGCGCTTCAGATAAAAGGTTACAGAGCTTCAGATATTGGTATACTGGTTAGAGAAAGAAGAGAAGGGGAGGATGTCCTCAGGAGGGTGATTGAATATGGAGCCGGTTGTACCGAAGAACAGAAAAAAAAGTTTAACTATAATATAGTGTCAAATGATTCTCTTACTCTCTCGAAATCAGCTGTTGTCAATTTTATTGCAGCAGTAATAAAACTTCTCAACAATCCCGGAGATCAGATTGCACAGGCAGAGATGAAGAGATTTTATCTGGTGACCAGAGGATGGGATAATCCTGAAGAAGTTCCCTTATTTTCTGATTCATCCTCAGACAGCTGTCAGGACTATTATCCTGTTGATACAGCAGAATTCCTTGAACGAGCCCGTAATATGCCTCTTTTTGAAGCAGTGGAGAATATTGTCCGCCATTTTGATCTTGGTTCATCTCCTCATCATGTTGCCTATCTGAATACTTTTCAGGACCTTGTTATGAATTTTTCAAAGAACCGGAATGCCGATTTTAATACTTTTCTTGAATGGTGGGAGAGTACCGGGGTTAATAAATCCATTGTGTTGCCGGATGATCAGGATGCTATAAAGGTATTTACAATCCATAAGTCCAAAGGTCTTGAATTCAGCGTTACAATACTGCCTTTTCTTTCATGGGATGTTGATCACAAAAACCTGAAGCAGCCAGTATTATGGGTCAGACCTCAAATATCTCCTTTCAATGAATTGGGTATCCTCCCTGTGCGTTATAGCAATAAACTTGTTAATACTGTGTTTTCAGATGATTATTATTCAGAAAAATGTGCCTCTTTTCTGGATAATATTAATCTGCTGTACGTAGCTCTTACAAGAGCCAAGGATGTGTTATGGGGCTTCCTTCCCGGAGACAAAAATTCAAGAGGGACAATTGCAGAGATTATAAAAAATGCCATTGAGGCCGATGTGAATAATGTGGGAAAGGCGAAATTACCTTTGAAAAAAATGTTCAACCCTGAAAAAGGAATCTTTGAATTGGGAATTATTCCAGAGAAATTAAGTCAGACTGAGGAGAAGAACGAAATCACATTAAATTGTTATACAGTTGAAAATAAACCAGGATCACTGAAACTGAAGCTTCATGGTGAAAACTATTTTTCAGAAAAAAATACTGCTGTAAAGCAAAAGATCAATTATGGCAAAATGATGCATGAAGTTTTTGAAGATATTGCTACCATAAATGATATCGGAACAGCATTAAAGAAGCTTGTTATGGCTGGTAAAATCACAAAGGAAGAAGCTGATGATATGGAGAACAAAATTGCCGTCCTGTTATCATCTTCTCCTGTTTCGGAATGGTTTACCGTTGATAATAAAGTTCTTACAGAAAAAGACATATTATTACCTTCCGGTGTGACAAGAAGGCCCGACAGAATACTTCTGAGAGAGAATAAAACTATAGTTGTTGATTTTAAGTTTGGAGAAGAAAACAAGCGCTATGTTAAACAGTTACAGGAATATAAAATGCTTTTGTCTGATATGGGCTACCATAATACAGAGTCTTATATATGGTATGTTGATAATAATAAAGTTGTATCTGTCTGATGCCGCAAGAAAAAAAAGAAATCAGGATATATTCATGGGGACATGAAAGAAGGTTCAATGCTTTTTCAAACTATATTAAAAAGCTTTACGGGGCAAGGATACAAAAAGTTGCTGTCGATGCTGGTTTTACCTGCCCTAACAGAGACGGGATAAAAGGAACCGGAGGATGCACTTACTGCAATAATGATGCATTCAATCCCGGATACTGTACTCCGGATAAGACTGTTTCAAAGCAGATAGAGGAGGGAATTGAATTTCATAAATGGAGATACAGAAGAGCATATTCATATCTGGCATATTTTCAGGCATATACAAACACCTATGCGGGGTTGGATACACTTAGATCTCTTTATGAAGAAGCTCTCAGTTATCCGGGAGTGGTTGGTTTGGTTATAGGTACCAGACCAGATTGTATTGACGACCTGAAGATAAACTACCTTAAGGAACTAGCTGAGAAATATTATATAGCTATAGAATATGGTGTTGAATCATGTTCCGATATAACTCTCAGGAGGATCAACAGAGGCCATTCGTTCAAAGAAGCTCGTATTGCCATTGAGAAAACATCAGCAGCCGGTATTAATACCGGAGCTCATTTTATTTTCGGACTGCCAGGAGAATCACGTGCTGAAATGCTTAGGATGGCAGAAATAATATCAGCGATGCCTCTTTCCACAGTTAAATTTCATCAGCTTCAGATAATGAAAGGAACTGCTATAGAAAAGGAATACAGGGATAATCCTAATGACTTTTTAAGATTTTCACTTGAAGAATATATTGACTTTATTGTTGAATTCGTTGAAAGACTTAATCCGTCTTTCGTAATCGAAAGATTTACAGGTGAAGCACCTCCTCGTTTTCTTTCAGAAATTACATGGGGTAAAACCAGAACTGAACAAGCAGCGATACTGATTGAAAAACGTCTTGAAGAGCTTGATACATGGCAGGGCCGGTTATATAATCCATCAGACTTTAACTTTGAATAATCATGATCCTCATTTATCTGATAACAGTTTTGAGTTTTTACCGTGAGCTTTGCCCTGATGAGAGTTGGCCGGATACCAGATATCATCTGTTTGCCGGAAATAAAAAATGTCTTATATGAAATATTTTCTTCAGCAAATAGCAGAATCCCTTTATGAACGTCATGGTAACACTCTGGATAAACATTGTCTGGTGTTCCCAAACAGAAGAGCCGGATTGTTTTTTATGAAATATCTGGCAGCCGAAATCCGTAAACCGGTCTGGTTACCAGCCATACTGACTATTAATGATCTGTTTTACTCATTGTCAGATAGTCAACCTGCAGAGAATGAGGTACTTCTATTTGAATTGTATAAAGTATACCGAAAAATTAAGAAAGGAGCAGAAAATTTTGATGATTTCTATTTTTGGGGAGATATGCTTCTTAATGATTTTGATGATGTCGATAAATATCTTGTCAATACAACGCAGTTGTTCAGAAATATTACAGATATAAAAAAAATAGATGAACAGTTTGGTGGATTAACTGCAGAGCAGGTAGAAATAATAAAACGTTTCTGGATAAATACCGACACAACAAAACTGACACGGGAGAAAGCCGAATTCCTTAAGATATGGGAAATACTGGATGACTTATACAAGGAGTTCAGAAATGTTCTTGCAAAGAAGGGAGAAGCTTATGAGGGTATGATTTACAGAGATGTTATTGAAAGAATCAAAAAAGACGATTCTGTAGGAATAAGATGGGACATGGTCCATTTCATTGGATTTAATGCACTTAACAAATGTGAAAAAGAACTGATGAAATGGCTTAAAAACAATGGGAAAGCAAGATTTTATTGGGATTATGATAATTCATATTTAAAAACAGACAATTTAAACTCTGCCGGTTTTTTTCTTAGAGAGAATATCCGCTTTTTTGGTAACGATATGCCTGAAGCATGGGATTATGATACTATGCTCTCAGGAAATATTAAAAAGTGCAGGATAAGAGTTATTAATACTTCATCAGATGTTGCACAGGTAAAACTCTTACCACAGCTATTACAGGATTTTGATGAACTGTCTTTGGAGAATGCACATCACACAGCCATTATTCTTGCTGATGAAAACCTTCTTGTTCCTGTACTCACAAGCCTTCCGGAAAAATTTTCAGATATTAATATTACAATGGGTTACCCTGTACGTCAGACATCTGTATTTATTTTCGTCAAACAGTTGCTGGACTTGCAAATGAATTCCAGGAAGAAGAATGGAGTTGTTTTGTTCAACTACAGGGATGTAATAAAACTTTTGAAAAACAGTTTTCTCCGTGCATTAATTGACGAATTGGCTGATCAGATTATTACGGAAATAACGGAAAGAAATCAGACATGGATAGAGGCTGATTATTTATGTCAATCCGAAATACTATCTCTTGTTTTCATTAGAACAGAACAACCAGCCCTATTGTCAGAATATCTAAAGACAATCCTTTCTTTGCTGAGTGATCTTTCCGATGAAGCATTGAAGGGAACAGGAGGGGCACATTTCCAGAAAAATATACGAAATGAATTTATTTACAGAATAATACTTTCACTGAACCGGCTGGATATTGTTGCAAAGAGTCAGGATATTGTTCTTACTATAGAAACATGGATCAGGATACTTGAAAGAATAATCAGAAGTCAATCAGTGCCTTTTTCAGGAGAGCCTCTGGCAGGGATACAGGTCATGGGTATACTGGAGACCAGGACACTGGACTTCAGAAATATTATTATGCTGTCGGTTAATGAAGGAATATTGCCATCTGTAACAGTTCCTTCATCTTTTATACCTTTCACTCTCAGAGAAGCATTCAGGATGCCTTCTGTCAATCATCAGGAATCAATCTATGCATATCATTTTTACAGGTTGTTACACAGAGCTGAAAATGTAAAATTTCTTTATAACTCTGATTCTGAAGGACTAAGAAGTGGTGAGATGAGTAGGTTTCTGCAGCAAATAAAATATGATCCTCATTTGAAGCCTGAGATGCTCAGTACAACTTTTGAGATCATGAATAATAGTATTACCAGTTCTGTAGTTGAACGAAAGGAAGAACATAACCAGAGACTTATTGAGCGTTTCTGCGGCAAAAATCCCAAACGGCAGGCCTATTTGTCTCCTTCAGCAATAAATACATGGCTTAACTGCAGAATGAAATTTTATTATCGTTATGTAAACGGTCTTTTTGAAAGGGAAGAAATATCTGAGGAAATAGATCCTGCAAAACTGGGAACCTTATTACATGCAGTAGCAAAAGATCTTTATGCAGGATATGCTGATGGGTTTCTAGACAAAACTGCTCTGGGAAAATTATCCGCAGATAAAGACAGACTGTTAAATCTGATAAAGAAAGAGATAAGACAAGTATTTGGTAAACCGAATTATTCAGTTGTCAACGGAAATGAACTTATTATTTCAAATGTTCTTTCAGTCTTTATTGACAGGATACTTCAGATGGATAAAAATGTGGCGCCCTTAAAAATTATTTCACTTGAAAATCTTTACCTTTTTCCTATCAGGATATCAGGGGATACCGGAATTATTAATGTTATGACAGGAGGGAAGATTGACCGTATTGATTTGAAAGGCGAAGTTGTGAGGATAATTGACTATAAAACAGGTAAGGTAGCTGATTCTGTGAAGACTGTGAATGACCTTTTTCAGGATGACAGGAATAAGGAACTCGATGGTTGGTTACAGACCCTTCTCTATTGCGAAGCATTCCTATGGTCTGACAGTTCAGTCAGGATAATACCTTCGATATATAAATTGAATAGAGTACCAAAAGAAGATGATAAAGGTAAAATGCGTTTTGGTACGACTACATTTCTTGAAGATTACAATGAGGTCAGAGATGATTTCATAAATAATCTTCATGAAATATTGAAAATTATTTTCAGCGGGGATGAGCCATTTATTATGACAAAGGATGTATGGAGTAAATGCAGTTACTGCCCTTACAGAAAGCTATGCGGCCGATGAATTTCAGGGTGTGAATCGGGTTAGTACTTGTTGTTATATTGTATGCATATAAGCAGCAGGAGAATCCAGTACCTGAATGCGGTCAGGAGAATCTTCCTTAATAATATTATTTTCGAGAAGGCTGTTTACAACTCTATCACTGATGTTCGCAGGGATACTTATAGCACTTCTTGTAATAGTGGAAGTGATTGGATTTTCATCTTTGCCTTTCAGGGGTATTATTCTTGTTGTTACTGCTTCTCTGGCTCCAATCTGAAGACAGGTTTCCCTTAGTTTATCTGTCCGGTCTTCATCTGAAATGATTGATATCTCACAGTTTTCATTAGGGAGTAGTAGTTTCCATGCTCTTTTTTTTTGATGTTCTGCATCTAATCTTCTTCTCCAGCCTGTACCTGATTTTAGTTGATCAATAGCGGCAATTATTTGTTCAATGCTGGCTGCGTATTTTTGTTTTCCTATTTTTAGGAAAGTATCCGGTAATCCAAGTGATACTGGTGTCTGGTAAATGAAGCCCCGTCCCGGTTTGTCAAGCCTGCATAGTTCGATAAGTATTCTTATGATACTTTCTGAATCAAGTTCCGGCATTACCAGATGAACTATTTCCTTTTCAGCAGGTATGGTAATACGTATTAATCCAAGCTGATCTCTCTTATATCATTACCTCTTCCAAAAGTCACAAGAGGTACACAAACGCCCAGTTCAAGTGCATGCTTTGCCATTATTTCACCACTGCCTGGTTCAGACAGAACACATACGACACAGGAAAGTTTATGTAGCAGCATTTCACTGTAGTCTTTGCTTTTAATAGCTGTAAGGGCTTCCAGGTTCAGGTCGGGTGGATCATAACTGAACTCAATAAGGTCCTGTGAAAAAACAGTACCTCTTCCCGGTATATGTAGATCAGTTATATTGATAATATGGTTAATAATATCTTTCGAATTTTCTCTTGGTACCGTAAAGCGAAACACATCTACAGGAAAGTCCCGGAGATCGCTTATTTCACCAGGAAGCCCATAAGGCCTGGATTTAATTATCTGTCTGACTATTCGTCCATTTTCCATATATATTGTAATACCCAGATTATTCAGAAAAACAGATAATTTTTCAGTAAGGTGCTCATTTACTATGCAGGTTATTCTGCTGACTCTGTGTGGAGTATACACACCTTTTGTCATTTGTGTTCTCCACACTGTTCTGGCAGGAGAGAAACCTTTATTCTGGCCCCTTGAATCTTTAGCCATTTTTTGCAGCTTTTTGTGTTTTCAGTATAGACCTTCTTTGTTTTGATCTGGAGGATAAACCAAATATAAGGACCGTTATTATTGGGAACGCTGAAGCCAGTGCAAGGACTCCGAATCCATCCGATACATTAAGTTCTCCGCCTATACTTAATCCCATTGCAAGAACGAGGGGCACAGTTACCGGGCCCGTGGTAACACCCCCGCTATCCCAGGCAATTGAAGTAATTTCCTCTTCGCTTATGAGAGTGAGTAAAATTAGAAATATATAGGCAGGAACGATAAGCCATACAAGGGGTATATTGAAAAGTATCCTGCACAGGCCGGCAAGTATTCCGATACCGACACCAACAGATACTGCCTGTACTATGTGAATCTTTTTGATTGTTCCGACAGTTATTGTTTCTACAGTCATACCAAGGGCATTTAATGCAGGTTCGGCCATTGTTGCTCCATATCCCATGCCAAAGGCAAACAACAATACCAGGATAATTCCAAGAATAGAAAGTTTACTGCCGAAAAGAGGAGGCCGGGTGATTATGTATTCATATATTTTCCACTTTCTTCATCAAAATCTTCTTCAAAGAATTCAACAGCCCGTATTTTTTTGTTATCAGTATAATTGAAATATGTTTTTTTTGTCCCGTCAGGCGCTATTGAATGAAATAAAAGGTTCTTGTCGAAATTATTAATTACTATTCTGTCAATGAATTCCTCTTCACTTGAGAATGCTCTCGGGAGTTGGGCTCCTACCTCTCCGCCAGGAGAAGCCAGTCCCAGTTTTATTCCTGATGTCAGAAGAGTTATGCCTGCCAATGTAAAAACAATGCCCAGTACAATTTCATCCTTGTACTTTAATTTTTCTCTTAGAAAACCTGTCAAAACTATAATAAGTAATAAAGAGAGAGGTATTACTGCCCTGAATCCAGCCACAGCTTCCTCTTTAATAGTGTTTTTAAAAGATGATACGGATTTTTGTCCGGATACACTGATAGTCTCAGGAAGAAAGTCCCTTTCCTGTTCAGAAGCAATATTTATTAACCATTCATCCAGATCCATATTGCCGATAAGTGATGAACGTTGTGAGCTGTCTGTTTTTAATGACAACAGAACTTTATGGTAATCATCTTCATTATCGAAAAAAGCACGTCTGCCTGTTTCACTACCTTTTATAAAAGCATGTTGCAGCAATATTGTATCATTCTCAAAAATAGCGAGAGCATTATCTCTTTTTCCCGGAGAGAAAAAGTTTGTTTCTGTTGTGGGTTCCGGAGCTCTGAAGTTTATTATATAACCAAGAATCATAACGGAAAGAACGGGCAGATAAGAAGCCAGTAAAACTACACCGAAGCCGCTTGCCGTTCCTTTACCCTTCCCGGCAGTTCTTGAAACATCCAGACCTAAAGCAAGAACAAGCGGTACGGTCACAGCACCTGTTGTCACAGCTCCACAATCCCATGCAAGCCCCATTATACCTGATAAATTTTTATCAAATGAGAAATAAACAGAAATAATAAGCAGAAGAGGAGTTAATATTAAAATGAATGGTTTGATGGAGATGTTATAATAAAACCTTAACGTACCAATTGATACAGCTACCCCAACACCTGTGCCTATAGCCAGAACAAGCCACTCTGTATATTTCTCCAATACCATATAAAGCAATGGTGATTCCCATGCTTTCAATATAGATCCGGCCGTTCTCAGAGCACTGAAGCTGGTTCGGCAAGTGTGGTACCAAATCCCAGGACCAGGCCGAATAAGGCAACTACAAAGATATTAGTGCGCGAAGGAAGTTTGGCCCCAACTCTTTCTCCAAGAGGCATAAAACCAAGTACAAGACCTTCCAGAAAAAAAGCCAGCCCGAAAATAACCAGTGCTATTCCTCCTGCAGTCATTATAGAATTACTAAGAGGAACTCTGAGTATCAGGACCTGAAAAATAACAAGATATACAATAATAAAGGCTACTGCTTTGATCTGGGCAATAATACGGCTGCGTGCATATCCCGCAAGCATACTCAGAGCAATACGCAGGGGCACTCTTCTACGCTTCTTCATATGATTATCTGATAATCTCTATTCCAAAGCTACAACAATACTTAAAAAACTGATACTAAAATTTTCAGATAATAGTAACAAATAATTAACTATGAATGAGAATAATATCGTTGGATTTAACGTAACGCAGCCATTTTGATCGCTGTTACAGCAGCCTCATCACCTTTATTGCCATGTATCCCGCCGGCTCTGTCTTTGGCTTCCTGAAGAGTGTTCGTGGTAAGTACTCCGAAAATAAAAGGTATGCCGTAATCAATGTTGAGCTGAGTAATGCCTTGTGTTACACCCTGACAAATATATGTAAAATGAGGAGTTTCCCCCTGAATCACACAACCCAGACAGATAATAGCATCATAGTCTTTTTTCTCTGCAAGTAAGCGGGCACCGGCGGTAAGTTCAAAACTGCCAGGGACATGAATCACCCTTATATTATCTTCTTTTGTGCCATGCTTCTTCAGTGTATTTAATACTCCATCCAGTAGCTTGTCAGTGATTTCACTGTTCCATTCAGATACAACTACTCCAAATCTCATTCCATCTGCAACTGGTATATCATTATTGTTATTTTCAGATAGATTTGTTGTAGCCATAGTTATTCATTAAGAAGTTTAACCCGGGCAATATATTTTTCAATGCTCTGTCCCTCAGTACTTTCGGGATATTTATCCTTTATCTGTTCGTATAAACCAAGGGCTTCGGAGTATTCACCTTCCAGTTCGTACAGTTCAGCAGCTTTCAGAAGAAATAGAGGTGTGTTGAATGGGTTAGCTCCGTATTCAGCAGCTTCCAGATACTTTGAAATACCTTTTTCTGTATCGCCCAGCTCTACATAAGCATCTCCCATCGCACCTATTGCCAGAGAGCCGATGACCTTATCCTTCTTTGAGTATTTATCAAGAAATTCAAGCGCATCTTCGTGCTGCCCAAGATTAAGATAACATATTCCGGTACAGTATAATGCAAGATTACCAGTGGGCGTGAATTTATAATCTTGTGATATATCGAGAAATCCCAAATAATTACCGTCACCATACAAAGCAAGGTTGAGTGAATCCATTTCAAAATATCTTTCTGCCTGATATATCTGAGATTGAGCTTCTCTGTCCCTGTTCTTAAGATACATTCTTCCAAGCCAGAAAATTCCCACAAGGACAACAATAGTAGCAAGGGTGTATAGAAGCGACTTATAATTCTGCTCCAAAAACTGCTCAGTCTTTGATAATGTCTCCTCAACATTTTTCAGGCTCTGCGGACTTTCCTCTTTTTTCTTTTTTGCCATTTCAGTATAAATGATTGTTGTTTTAGATTTTACCACCGCAAAAGTAATTTTTTTCAGATTATTTTAAAACAATTATCTGAGGTAAGTTATATCTTATAGTAGGTTGATTTATAGTGGTCTGATTATTAGTGATATAAAGATATCATTGATGGATAGAAAATCTGTTTACAATTATTACCTTTGCACTGTTATTTATTCCTGACCTTACAAACAATATAATAGTTCGTGCCTTTGTGTGTCTGAACTATTGAAATTGAATGTCAGAGTCAATTGTTTTTAATTTTTTTTAAATGCATCTCAGAAATCTTTCCCTGACGAATTTTAAAAATTACGAACAGTCAAAAATTGACTTCTCTGAACGTATAAATTGTTTTGTTGGTAATAACGGAGTAGGCAAAACCAATATACTCGATGCAATACATTATCTGTCTCTGACTAAAAGTTTTTTTAACAATATGGACAGTATAAATATTCATCATAATGAGGATTATTTTATCATCAACGGTACATTCATAAAAAAAGGGGATGAAGATCAGATATACTGTTCTTTTCAGAGGCAAAAGCAAAAAATAATGAAGAAAAACGGGAAAGAATATCCCAGACTATCTGATCATGTAGGCAAATATCCTGTTGTAATGATATCTCCGGCTGACAGCGTTCTGATAACAGAAGGAAGTGAGGAAAGACGAAAATTCATGAATAAAATTATCAGCCAATACGATACAGAATATCTTACTTCTGTCCTTCAATATACAAAAGCCCTTCAGCAGAGGAACAAACTACTGAAATATTTCAATGCTACCGGAACTTTCGACAGAGATACTTTGTCGGTATGGGATCATCAACTGGTTAAATATGGCAACTATGTTTTTCGGGAGAGAAATAATCTTATAAATGAACTGATTCCAGTCTTTCAGGATCATTATGCCGGGATATCATCAGGGAAAGAAACGGTGAGCCTTAATTACCGGTCACACCTCTCCGGAGGTGATTATGAAGATGCTCTGATTAATTCGCTGGAAAAAGACAGATATCTCGAATATACATCTCTTGGAATACATAAAGATGATCTGGTCTTTCTTATGGATGGATATCCTATTAAAGCACTTGGTTCCCAGGGTCAGCAAAAATCCTACCTTCTGGCATTAAAACTGGCCAAATTTGATTACATCAGTAAGAGATCAGAAATAACACCTATCCTTCTGCTTGACGATATATTTGATAAATTTGATGCTGAAAGGGTAGAACAGATAATAAAACTTGTAGGGAATAATAGATTTGGACAAATTTTTATTACTGATACTCATCAGAGTAGACTGAATGATATTCTGGTTGTACATCATGTAGATTATAAGCTGTTTAAAATTGAAGACAGTGGTGTGTTCGAAGCTATTCAAAACGGGAAATATCTAAATGAGGAGAAGTAAAACCATATCAATCGCTGAAGCAATTACCGATTATATCAGGGAAATGAAATTAGAGCGGAAACTTGATGAGATAGGGCTGCTCAATTCCTGGGAAGAAACAGTAGGAAAAGCAATATCGGTCAAGACATCCAGGATCTATATAAAAAATAAAGTTCTCTATGTACATCTTAGTTCCTCTGTTGTAAGGAATGAATTACTTATGCTCAGGAAAGCTATAGTTGATAAACTCAATGAAAAGGTGGGAAAAAAGGTGATCACAGATCTGGTGTTAAAATAAATAACTGCTTTTTCTGTCTCATGAAGCTATAAACTGTTTTGTACAAAATTTCAGACAAATATGATAAAAAAAGTCTATGTAAAAGGACAGAGCCTGCTTTGTGCTGTTTGGTTGGCATTTTGGAGGCCTAAAAACCGCACAAAACAGGAAACATGATAAGAAAATGTCTATGTAAGAGGACAGAGCCTGCTTTGTGGAGTAAGTCCGGATATCCATTATTTACAATAAAACAAGGAAATAGTAATTTTTTCTTAATGATTATTCTGCAATATATTGACCTTTTCTTATTATGATTGATTTAGTGAAAGATTTCAGTGATCTGAAATAGTATTCATTATTGTCAAACTTTAGAATAACATTTTCTTTATCTATAGAGATATTTATCTCCTGAAAAAATTCTTTTTGAGCAATAAAACCGGCAAGAAGAAAAGCTTTTTCAATACCGTCACCTCTTTTAAAATTCCAAACTTCATCAGGTTGTGCCAGTCTCGCGCCATCATATATGGATTCATCCGGCAGCCGTGATATTATTTCATGTACTTTTTCAACTGACATACTGCGGAGCTCGTCAAAACATACAGGGTTCCTTTCTATTGCGGCCTTAATAAAGGGGGTCCAGTCTGTTTTTCCCATTTCCCTGTACACATACAGTGCCAGTTCTGAAAATTCGGAGAATTCAGAACTATTGATTATGTTGGCGATTATATTTTCCCTGCTGTCATCAGGGGAGATTTCTGGTATATTGTAAGGTATGTAATCTTTATTCTCGTCGGGGAGTTTTGGGTCAATCTGTAAAAAATCAGATAATTCTGAGAACATATCATGAATAATCTTCTGTGAGATACAGTAATTGGATTCCAAAACGTGTTTCTCGAGTTCATGCAAGGCATTACCTTTGATATTATCTATAATTTTATCAACTTCATTCAACATAATTCTGTTCTGTAATGGACTAAGGTGAAACTCATCTCCATCAATTTCTTTTATCAGACGGTCACGTGTATCTGCAGAAAGATTAAACCTGCTTGAATGTTCGTATTCAAAAATTTTATCAAGTTTAATGTATCTTTTGGTTCCACAGTCTTCACATTCATACTGGAAAAGAGATTTGTATTCTGGTTTAAAACGAAGGAAATTCAGGAATATAGTTTTTGTAAGATCAGTTTTTAGATATTTCCTCAGTTTACTTGAAAATTTATTATATGCATTCCTGTTTATTGTTGCTGTTTTTTTGAGGAGGTGTATATATCCAGTGATGTGAGATACAACTGTAATATTTTCATTCCTGAGGGCTCTGCGTGCTTTTTCTGATAAAGATGTACCATTGAACCACATGTTTTTTGTCACTATCCGGCGGTTATTGGTTATCAGTCCTTCTTTTTCAATAATGAAGTTCTGCGAATGCAGGGGAGTGGCGATTAGAAAAATATTTTCCAGGGGTATCTTCCCGACAACAAATAAGGCAGCTGCGTAAAGAGCAGATAAAGAAACACATTCGCCCGCTCCTGTGGCAAAGTTGGCTTTATGCCTGAAAGCTGTCATCGCTTCAACCGTTTCCGTCTTCCAGTAAGGAATAATATCGGATTCATATTTATCGAGACCGAAGTGTTTTCTGATATCTATATCGAAATAATATTTGTCGCCTTCATAGCCGAATAGAGCATTTGACTGCTTCAAAAGGTCAATATTAAAGAATTGGCGGAACCTTTCGATTTCTTTTGTTTTGGTTGTTAATCCCCATGTTGAAAGGTCGAGATTAAAGACATAATTTTGAATTATATACTGTTTAATCCTGTTGACTTTATAAGAAAAATTCTTACGGTTTATATCACTGAACCATGGATCTTCATTCCATTTCCAGATCAGCGGCGACATTATGTTGGCAATTACCAGGGGGTAGAATAGTTCAGGGAAAATAAAAATCTCCATATCGGAGAGTGTAAATGCTGAAGAATATTTTTCGAGAGTTTCCGGATTTGAAAAATCTGCAGTCTTTTTTTTGTCCATTTAGTTATAATGTTCAGTTAATATGTTTATAACATACAACTGATACATTTTGTTTGAAAAGACTGTTCAAATGAATCTTTCTTCAGGAGTAAAGAAAAAATCAGATTCTCTTATTGCGTTTTCATCACTGTCAGATCCATGTACAGCATTCATTTGTAATGAAACAGCAAATAATTTTCTGATAGTTCCGGGTTCAGCTTTTGCAGGATCGGTTGCTCCTATGAGCTTACGGAATTCATCTACAGCATCCGGATGCTTTAGTATCATAACAACTACCGGTCCTGATGACATAAACTCTACAAGACTTGAAAAGAAAGGTTTGTCTTTGTGTACAGCATAAAAGTTTTCAGCCTGGGAGACAGACATCCTGATCATTTTCATAGCTGTAATTTCAAAACCTGCTTCATTTATCATGGAGAGAACAGGTCCGGTCTTGCCAGTCCTTACAGCATTCGGTTTTATTATAGAAAAAGTAAGATTACCATTCATATAAGATCTCTTTTGTAACTATTTCCTGTTATTTCTCTTATAGATTATTGTTTATCTTTAAGCAATTAAAAACAGCTGATAAAAGTGGCAGAATTATCCGAATATTCAAAAGAATTATCAGATCTTTTTACAAGGTCTGAGAACATATTACTGATTTGTCATATTAATCCTGACGGTGATGCAATAGGTTCCCAGCTGGCATTGTATCATTACCTTAAGGCGATCGGGAAAAAACCCGAAATGTTATCTCCAAATAATATCCAGGATTTTTTAAAGTGGATGTCCGAAGCCGATCTTATCAATATATTTATCAAAAACAGGAAATACTGCAAAGAACTGATTGCCAAATCGGATCTTATCGTAATGGTTGACTTCAATCAACCCGAAAGGTTGGGAGAAGCCAGAAAATATGTGCTTTCATCATCTGCCAGGAGAATTATTATTGATCATCATCTTAATCCGGTCCCATTTGCAGATATTGTCATCTCTGATCCATCAAAGTGCAGTACAGCTGAATTGATTTATGACCTTCTTTCTTCTGTTGCTGATAAACCTTTCCTTACAAAACCTGTAGCAGAAGCTATTTATACAGGTATAATTACTGATACAGGGAATTTCGAATATGGTTCATATACAGGCCATACACTAAAGATTGTAGCAGAACTTTTCGAGACCGGAATTGAAAAAGACAAAATTATCAGTCTGATATATAAAAATTTTTCGGAACAACGAATGAGATTAATGGGACTGGCATTGAATGAAAGAATGACTATTCTTCCGGATTACCATACAGCGTATATTTACCTGACTAAAAATGATCTTACCGCATATGATCACGTTAATGGCGATACAGAAGGATTTGTGAATATGCCTCTGGCAATAAAAGGGATAATTTTTTCTGTTCTGTTTGTTGAGAAGGATAAGTTTATAAAGATTTCATTCCGGTCCAAAGGTAATTTTCCTGTTAACAAATTTGCTTCTGAGTTTTTTTCCGGAGGAGGACATCTTAATGCATCAGGTGGCGAATATGCTGATAACATGGAAAATACAATAAATTATTTTGTTAAGGTACTGAAGTCAAATTTTAAGCGTTTTAATTTTTCGGAATGATCAGGGACGGACAAATCAAACTGAATATAGCTGTGCGACATCTGTTATTGTTAGTATCTGTTCTGATGATTTTATCATGCCGGTCAGGGCATGAGAGTCAAGAAGAAATTTTATTACCTGATACAGAAGATATGGCCGAAATGAACCGATATCTGGTACAGAAAGATAAGGAACGAATAGAAAATTATATCGAAAGGAGAGGACTCAGCATGACTGAATCATCTTCCGGATTATGGTATTATATTGAAGACGAAGGTGAAGGCAAGTCCTTTTCGGATAATGATCGCATAGTAATGGAATATACTTGTTTCCTTATAGATGGTACTCCATGCTACTCTTCTGCTGAACTTGGTCCCAGACAAGTTGTTCTTGGTCGGACAGAAATAGAACCGGGGCTGGATCAGGCTCTCAGACTTCTCAGGCCGGGAGGGAAAGGCCTGTTTATTTTACCCTCCTTCCTGGGTTATGGATTGAAGGGTGATGGGAAAAAAATTCCAGCCAGAGCTACTCTTGTTTATGAGATTGATATCAAAAATGAAAAATAGAAAATAAAATAAATATTCAGATCAGTTACTAAGATTTCATTCTATTATAGTTTTTTTTGCTTTTCCCCGATGCCTGCATTACAAAAACCACTAGTCTTTTATTCAGTTCAGGTTTTTCTGTTTTCCATCCGGAAATCTTCTTCGTTATGACGCTCCCGCCTGGCAGGGTTATATCAGCAGCAATGCAGAGCTCTGTATCACTTTGGCACACTGAAAGAATCGATTCCAGTAATTTGCCGTTCCTGTAAGGAGTTTCCATAAAGATCTGAGAATATCCTTCTCTGGCTTTTTTCTCCAGATCCTTTAATTTGTTTGTCCGTTCAATCTGATCTACAGGGAGATAACCATTAAAAGTAAAACTCTGTCCGTTAAATCCCGAAGATATCAATGCCATGATAATTGATGATGGGCCGGATAAAGGGATTACCTGTATCTTTTTCCGATGAGCCTCTGCAACCAGTAAGGCTCCGGGATCTGCTATGCAGGGTAGTCCTGCTTCACTCATAAGACCTATATCATTACCTTCAATTGCAGGTTGAAGAAGATGATTAATATCATTCCTTTCGGTGTGTTCATTGAGTACGCCAAACCATGTGTCATTAAGCGGGAATGATGGGTCGATGAGCCTTAAATATCTCCTGGAGCTTCTTATTTCTTCAACAATAAAAAATTTCAGATTTCTTGTTATTTCAAGAACTTTTCCGGGGATGACAGCTTCGTAATCTTTTCCCCCAAGTGTCACAGGTATAAGATAAAGCTTTCCTTTCACAGTATTGTTTCGTTTCTCAAAGATAGAAAATTATAACAGAGAGGAAGCTACAATTAAAAATGCCTTTCGTGTTTTTGCCGTTTTGGATTTTTAAGTTAGGTTTGTCTGCAAATATTATTTATTGTGAAAATCACCTTTCTGGGAACAGGTACTTCACAGGGAGTTCCCGTCATTGCATGTGAGTGTCCGACCTGCTTGTCAGATGATACTCATGACAAGCGGTTAAGAACATCTCTTCTCCTTGAGAAAAACGGTATGAATCTTCTTTTTGATGCCGGACCGGATTTTCGCCAGCAAATGCTTCGGGAAAATGTTAAAAAGCTGGATGCTATTCTGCTTACACACGAACATAAGGATCACATTGCAGGGATGGATGATGTTAGAGCATTTAATTATAAATGTCAGGATGCAATTGATATTTATGCCGAAGAAAGGGTTTTGGATGCTGTAAAAAGAGAATTCGCATATGTTTTTTCTGAATATAGATATCCTGGCGTGCCCCAGATGAGATTAAATACAATAAAGGAATATCCTTTCTTTGTTAAAGGAATAGAAATAATTCCGGTACGTGTGATGCACTTTAACCTTCCAATACTTGGATTCAGAATTGGGGATTTTGCATATATAACTGATGCTAATTATGTTCCCCAGGAAAGCAAAGAAAAGCTTTTTGGTGTAAAATATCTTGTTGTAAATGCATTAAGAAAAGAAAAACATGTGTCTCATTTCAATCTGAGAGAGGCAATCGATTTTATTAGGGAGGTATCACCCAAAAAAGCATATATTACTCATATAAGCCATCAGATGGGACTTCATAAAAAAATATCAAAGGAATTACCTCAGGGAATATATTTCGCTTACGACGGACTGAAATTTGTTTGCGACGATTAATAATTCTGCCTTGATTTTTTCTTGTAATTTCTTATAAGCTTCTTCTGATATTTGGTTGAGAAATAGTACCTGTTTCTTCCCAACTGAGATGTAGAAACTTTTGAAGTTTTATGTCTCTTCCTCATATAGGGGTTTTGTCTGGAAGAAGCACAAGCCGTTAAAGCTACAATTAAAAAAAGAAGAAAGAAATATTTTAATTTTCTGATCGACTTGGACATGCCCACATCATCTAGTGATTAATTTTTAAAATTACAATTATTTGTTTTAAAAAAAAAATTGCACGGTTCTTTGACATAAAAGTGTTTTTTAAAATATATATATACAATTTTTCACATGAGCTTCAGTTATAAATTTCAGTAAGAAAATTAATTAAAGAAATTTTTCAAGTATCTTTAAAACAATATTATTCATTTCACAAACTTATGTTCAAAAACAAGAAAGAAATTAATAAAACACATTTTATAAAATATATATTCCTTCTTTCTTTTATTGCTCTTTTTATGCCCTATGCCAGGGGCCAGGTTATTGATAATTTGGCTTTTAATACTGAAGATGGGCTGAAAGTATTCTCTGTTTCGCTTAGCGACAGTACAATAATTGATCTGAATGGCTCAATGCCTTTGTTCAGTTTTGTAGCAGGTAATAAATACTTTACTTCGGAAAATGTAAATGTAGATAGCTTAAATGGTGGCTATACACAGCTGTTTAGCAGTAATCTAAGAGTGACCACCAGTATGCCTGTGATTAATGAAGGGATATTACGGGCCGGCTTGCTTTTTGAAAATAACGGAAGAGATACAATCTCAATATCAAATATAGTTCCTTTCGGAGAAGAAAAGTCTTCGGTTTTTATCACAGGAGATGGGCCTGATGGTTTGGCAAGAGCAGCTTTGTTTCGCCCTGGATTCAGGCCAGTTCGTGTTATACTCCCTGATAATGCCTGGGAATTGGGTTATTCATCTTTTTCAATCAGTGCAGGTTATTCTCTTTGTGGACTAGCCAGACGATCAGCAGTGAATGGTTCAGTTGAAAAAAGATATGAAACATTACTCCCTCCCGGCACAAGTACAGAGTATACCTTATATGTGGAATTATTTACCGGAGAATGGCAGAAAGGACTTCGTTTAATGTTCCGTGACAGGTATCTCTATGATCTTGAGAAATTTGATAATTCTCTTTACGAAAGAGACGATCTGGCCTGGATAAGAGAAAGCTACATAATCGTTCTTACAATGGCGTGGGACAAGGATTTTTATGACAGAGTAAACAGAAAATACACCTATGCTGAATTTCTTAGAAAGGGAATGAGATATTTCGACAGTATTGATGTTTTCGGTATTTGGCCTACGTGGCCGAGATTAGGGCTTGACAAACGAAACCAGTGGGATCTTTACCGAGATATGCCAGGCGGACTTACACAGTTAAATAACTTAGCAAGAATGTCCCGGGTTTCGGGTACCCGGTTCTTTATAGCATACAATCCATGGGACCAGAGTACCAAGGAGGAAAATCATCATAAAGGGATGGCTTCTTTGATAAAAAGCATAGAAGCTGATGGAGTGGTGCTGGATATAATGGGGAACTCAAGTGCCCAATTACAGGCTTCAGCTGATAGTGTGAGGGAGGGCGTAATAATGTACTCGGAAGGAATGGCTGTGCCAAAAGATATGCCCGGAATTATAGCAGGCAGAGTACATAATGCTATCTATTATAGTCCGGAACTTAATCTTAACAAGCTTATTAAACCGGATTTCTCCATCTTCAGAGTATGCGATGTGGGAGAAGATGTCAATCACCGGGAAATTGCAATAGCTTTTTTTAATGGCTACGGGACTGAATTAAATATGTTCAGACCTGGTGGAAGGGATGAAAATCATGAAGCAGATCTGGAATATCTTGCACGTACTACATTTATTTTGAGACAGAATAATGACGCTTTCCTTGATCAGGACTGGACTCCTTTGATAGAAACCTTGAAAGATGATGTATATGTCAACAGATGGAAATCAGGTTCAAAAACGATTTACACCATCCTGAACATGGATGAGAAGGGGATAAGTGATAATATTCTCAAAATACCTTACGAAAAAAACAAGCACTATGTATCCTTATGGCATCATGAAAATATTGTTTCCGGGAGAGATTCATTGAACGCAATACTTCCCGTAAATGCAGAAGGCTGGCCATCAGCTTATACCGGAACAAGAATGGAAGGGTCTGTCGATTGTATTGCAGAGTTCCCTGAAATACTTAAATCTTTTGTCATAGGTGATTCCCTGAGAATAAAATCGTCAGAATATGGCAAGATAAAAATATGGAAAGGTAATCCTTCTTATAATATTGATCCCGTTGAATTTAATGCAGTTAATGATACTATTTTAAGTATTTCAGGTTTGTTTGGCTACTTTGAGGGGAAGATAGTAATTCAACTGTTGAATAATGAAAGGCTGGCAGATGAAAATATTATTAAAATAAAGGGAGGTTCCCCATGGCTTATCAGTGAAGTTAAACCTACATTAAGAGCTGTAGGAGTTCCGTCGGGGATGGCACTTGTCCCGGGTGCGGATATTTCTTTCACTGTGACTTCAAGGGAAGAATTTATTCCTTATCCCCCGGCAGAAAGGCATGAAAAGGTGGATAGTTTCCTTATTGATATTTATCCGGTAACAAATTCTGATTATTATGAGTTCATAATAAATTCAGGTTATGTGCCGGCTGATACGAACAGATATCTGAGACATTGGGAGGGAGGTATATACCGGCAGGGACAGGACAGATATCCCGTAGTGTATGTAAGTTATGAAGACATGAAAGCCTATGCACGCTGGGCTGACAAAAGGCTTCCTACAGAAGCTGAATGGCAGCTGGCTGCTCAGGGTGTTGATGGAAGAAAATGGCCCTGGGGAAATGAATTCCATGCCACATATTGCAATAATGCATTTAACAGACCTACACCGGTTGATGCTTTTCCAAGAGGTCAAAGTCCTTACGGCTTAACCGATCTTGTTGGCAATGTTTGGCAGATGACTAACGATATGTATTTTAATGGTAATAACTATTTCACCGTCATAAGAGGGGGGAGCTTCTTTAATCCTGAATCCAGTAACTGGTATATCCAGGGAGGGCCACAGGCACTTGACAAAACACAGATAATGTTATTGGTTTCTCCCGGCTTTGACAGAAGCGAAACTGTAGGTTTCAGATGTGTGAAAGATATTGACAAGAGTAATTTCAGGATCAAGAGGTAATCTCCTGCTTACCTGCTCCATTACCGGTCTCAGGCAGATAGAAATCAGGTGTAATACCTGTTTGTCTGGTGTAAATCTCAGCCAGGCGTGTAATGAATTCAGTTGTGTATTCATTTTTTACAATACTGACAGTACAGCCACCAAAACCGGCACCTGTCATTCGTGTTCCGATTACCCCCGGGAGCTCTCTGCCTCCATAAACAAGTGTGTCCAGTTCAATGCCTGTAACTTCATAATCATCTTTTAAAGAATCATGAGATTGGTTCATCAAGTGTCCAAAGGCTTGCAGATTATTATTTTTCAGAGCTTGTACTGCATCAACAACCCTCTGATTCTCGGTAATGACATGTCTGGCCCTTCGTAAGATGACAGGATCGGTTATATACTTTTTAAGTAAAGGTATTTCCTCAACACTGAGTTCACTCAGATTTTTTATAGGTCTGAGTGGTTTCAATAATTCCACGGCTTTTTCACATTCGCTACGGCGTTCATTATATTTCGAATCGGTAAGTCCCCTTTTCTTGTTAGTGTTGGTGATAATAAGAGAGTGGTTTTTAAGGTTAAGAGGGACCATTTCATATTCGAGATTATCACAATTGAGAAAAATAGCATGATTTTTTTTCCCGAAACCGACTGAAAACTGGTCCATTATTCCACAGTTCATTCCAACAAACTGGTTTTCTGCCCGCTGACTCATGTGTACCAGATCAAGCATATTAAATCCGGCAGCAAAGAGATCATTTAATGCGACGGCTGTTACCATTTCTATGGATGCAGAAGAAGAAAGACCTGCACCATCAGGGACATCACCGTAATAGAAAAAATCCAGTCCGCATATTTTAATGCCTTTTTTGAGGAATTCATTAATTACCCCCAGTGGATAATTGATCCAATTACTACCTTTATTGATAAACAATTCTGATATTTCAGTTTCTTCATCATTGCTGAAATTTACTGAACTAAACCTGAGAGTATTGCTGTCTGTTTTTCTTATCAGGAGATAAGTTCCATAATTTAGTGTACAGGGAAAAACATAACCTCCATTGTAATCGGTATGTTCTCCAATCAGGTTAACCCTTCCCGGAGAGAAAAAAAGAACAGGATTGATATTCCTGTTCCCGTATTTCTCGAAAAATTTTTCAGAAAAAAATTTTGTTTCCATTAATCAGACTTTTAATTTTTTTTCTATTTCATTGATCTGGTTCCTGAAATGTTTGTCAGTATCTATCAGATTATTGACAGTCTTACATGCATGTAAAACTGTGGCGTGATCCTTGCCTCCTATATGCGATCCGATGCTGGCAAGAGAAGCCTTAGTCAGACTTTTTGAGAAATACATGGAAACCTGCCTTGCCTGGACTATTTCTCTCTTTCTTGTTTTTCCCTGAATAAGTTCGATGGGGATTTTGTAATAATCACAAACAACTTTTTGTATATATTCTATAGTAATTTCCTTTCTGGATGAACTGATGAGTTTTTCTACCATCATTCTTGCCAGGTCGAGACTTATTTCTTTTTTATTAAGCGTAGACTGGGCATATAATGATATTAGAACTGCCTCAAGTTCTCTGATATTATTTGAGATATTGAGTGCCAGGAATTCGAATATTTCTTCCGGTAATTCTATGCCGTCATTATAAGCTTTTTTCTTCAGTATGGCGAGTCTTGTCTCATAGTCGGGTCTGAGCAGATCAGCCTGAAGTCCCCATTTGAATCTTGAGAGTAGCCGTTGTTCCATTCCCTGCAGATCGACAGGCGGTTTATCGCATGTCAGGATCAATTGTTTTCCGGATTGATGCAGATGATTAAAGATATGGAAGAAGGTATCCTGTGTTTTTTCTTTTCCTGCAAATTCATGTACATCATCAAGAATAAGAACATCAATCATTTGGTAGAAATGCAGAAAATCATTCTTATTATTGTTTCTGACTGACTCAACGAACTGAGTTTGAAACTTATTCGCATTTACATATAAGACTATTTTATCAGGATGTTTTTCCTTTACAAGTATTCCGATAGCTTGTGCCAAATGGGTTTTCCCCAATCCGGAATCGCCGTATATCATAAGTGGATTGAAAGCTGTTCCTCCGGGATTATTTCCTATAGCTATACCCGCTGACCTGGCCAGTCTGTTGCACTCACCTTCAACAAAATTATTGAAATTATAATCAGGATTAAGTTTAGGGTCAAAATGTATTTTTTTAATACCTGGAATTACAAAAGGATTTTTTATTGAGGGTTGTGTGACATCAAAAGGAACCTGAACCGGCCGGTTATGAAGATCAGTTTTGTATTTTGAAGGATATCTTACAGTATATGGTTTCCCGTCAATATAATTGGCGTTTTCCATGACAACATTGTATTCCAGCTTTGCATCTAAACCGATCTCCCTCCTGAGAGTCTTTCTCAGGATATCAATATACTGTTCTTCGAGATATTCATAAAAAAATGGGCTCGGTACCTGAATAGTAAGTATATTGTTTTCGAGCTTTAATGGAACGATCGGTTCAAACCATGTTTTAAAACTGACAGATGGAATAATATCTTTTATTATCTGGAGACAATTATTCCATACGTCATTATGTGTTTTGTTCATTTAAGCTGGCAATTTTTAAAGATTCTTACAATACTGAATTTGTTAGCAATATTTGTAAAAAAAAATCTTAAAAAAAAAATTTTTTTCTCTTGATTTTCTCGAAAATACTATATGTTTTTAAGCATCAGTAACTTATATGTTAAAAAAAATTAAAATAATATATATAATTGATAATCAATGAAATATGGCCTCCAAAATGGATTTGTCAGTGTGTTACAATTTATTATATAAAACTGGTCAAAATTTGACAAAAAACTAATAAAACGGGGACTATTTTGACCTTCGATTTGTTTACCTTCTAAATATCAGTTTAATCAGTTTTTTTTAAAGATTCATCAGGGATTTTTATATCTTTTTTCCCAAACAGAGAAAAATGGACATACCTTCCGGGATGTTCCTTGAGATCGATCAGAAGTTCGTTAAGATTTTCCAGACTAAGGGTAAGATTAGTGTAAAGAGAATCGTCATTGAGTAATTGTCCGGCACTTCCTTTACCATCATTAAGATTTTCGAGTAAGTCAGAAGTCTGTTCAAGTGTGGCTCTGAGGTTTTCAACCGAAGAATGTATATCTGAGGTAGCCAGAGTACCTGATATTGAATCAAGATTGGTAAAAGTATTACTGATCTTATCGGAACTTTCTGAAAGCATTCTGCTAAAACGTGTCAGATTATCAACAGATTCCTGAAGTTCTTTTTCTTTTGATCCTACTATCCGGTCGATTGTCTCAGTAGTGCTTCCCAGATTGGCTATAGTACCATTCAGATTCTTCCTGAATGAAGGATCCATTATGTCATTTACAGAACTTATTACCGAATCAAGTACAATAATCAGGTCGGATATCCTGTCTTTTACAGGCAATAATTCGGTTTCAAGTTTTGAAAGTATCCCGGTATTAAGACTTCCGGGAATTGTGTCATTATAAGAATAGAAACCAGGTCCGTTACCATAGACCAGTTGTATTTTCATACCGGCTATTAAAGATTCCGGAACAATTTCTGCAACTGTATTTACAGGGAGTTGGAAATCCTTGCTGACCGACATAACTACCAGTAATTTGCCGCTTACGGCATCAATGAAGTCAATGGACTGGACCACGCCTACCTTATGGCCGTTAATTTCAACGCGGCTTGATTCGGCCAGACCGCCTATGGCATCATAAACAGAATAGTATTTTACAGTTTTACTGAAATAATTTTCTCCTTTAAGAAAATTGAAAAGCCAGATAAATGCGACTATTGTGACTAATGCTATGGCGCCTACTTTTACTTCATGAGAAATTTTCATTGTGTTTTGAGGTTTTTATTTCTTTTCAGCTCGTTAAGGGTTTCACGCAAAGGTAGTATTTTGTTCGCCTTAACTGCAATTACAAATGCATCAGGATATACTTTTTCAATGTTTTTACGATATGCCACAGCATCCTTATATTCTGCAAATGACCCTGTTGCATATTTATACCGATCACCAGCCTTTATCTCGGTAATTTCTTTTACACCCCTGAAATTTCCGGGATTTACCTCAGTTCTGACTCTTGATGATGCTATCTGTACCATAAACCTTATATCCTGTTCAGTACTTTGGATAAGGTTATTATCAACAGCAGGTTCTTCGTGGAAAACAGAAGATGAACTCTTGCCATCTATTTCGTTGAGATAGTCCCTGCAGGCTCTGAAAATTGCAGAAGCCATATATTCCTGGCCCTGGGTTGATAAAAGAAATCTTTCTTCTTCAGGGTTTGTCAGAAAACCAGTTTCAATAAGAACGCTGGGCATTGATGTTCTGTACAGGACGAGAAAACCTGCTTGTCTTACACCCCTGTCCTTCCTTTTTACTCTTTGGGTAAACTGGTCCTGTATTTTGACTGCAAGATCGGTACTTTGTTTTTTATACAGATTTTGTGTAAGGGTGAAAATAATATACGATTCAGGCGATTTCGGGTCAAATCCCTCGTACCTTGTCGAATAATCGTCTTCCAGCAGAATGACTTCGTTTTCTTTCATTGCCACTTCCAGATTATCCTTGTCTCTCGTAAGTCCCATGATATATGTTTCAGCCCCTGATATACTGCTGTATTTAGCCCAGTTGGCATGTATTGATATAAAAAGATCGGCTTTATTACGGATTGCTATTGCCGGACGTTCATACAGGTCAACAGTGGAATCATCAGTTCTTGTGTATATAACCCTGGCGTTTTTTATATTTTCTTCTATATATTTTCCTGTCTTTAAAGCAATAGCCAGATTAATATCCTTTTCCCTGCTGTTCTTTCCCAAAGCACCGGGATCACGTCCACCATGACCAGGGTCGATAACTATTATCCAGTTACCATCATTTTTTGGTTCAGGGTTTTCTCCTGTGATAGCTTGCAGGGAAAGTGTACTGATAAGAATGAAAAGAATATTGAATGAGATTATATTAATGGTACGATGTTTGCCGTTTTTAATATCTGTTCTCATATTAGTTCATGTTTTTTTAATAGTTTTGCCGCTGATATCATCACGTCACAAAAACTATACAAAAATAGCATTAAAGTTGTATCTTTTTAATGAAAAGCGGTTACTTGTAGTGTTCCTCGTGATGGTTCAGTTTATTTCATTGTTCTCTCAGGAAACAACAGGCATTGATGGTTTTATACAGTCAGACGTTGATACTGTTGTTACTGACACTATCAGAGGGATAAAGCCAATATCACCGGATGCCATTGAGAAACAGGTCAGTTATACAGCTTCGGGTTATATAAAGAATGATCTTGTAAATAAAAAAGCTACCCTGGTCGGTTCCGCTGTGGTTGAATATGATAATATAACCATAACTGCAGATTCCGTTGAATTTGATATGGAGACAAATCAGGTTTTTGCGGTAGGCTTACCTGATAGCACAGGAGCGATTAAGGGGAAACCTGTATTGGTCGTAGGAAGTCAGAAATATGAAACGGATACCCTTAGATACAATTTTAAAACAGGTATTGCTTTAGTCAAGGTAATAGTTACACAGCAGGACGAAGGCCTTTTAAGAAGCTCTGTGGGAAAAATGCTTGAAGATGGAACTTTAAATATCTATAATAGCAGCTATTCAACATGTGATGCAGATACCCCGCATTTTTATGTGAGTCTGCCCATGGCAAAGGTATATCCGGGCAAGAAAATAATCTCCGGTCCGGCCCATCTTGTCCTGGAAGGAATACCAATCCCTGTTTACCTGCCTTTTGGTTTTTTCCCTATTCAAACAAGAAGTGCTGAGTCTGGTATTATAATGCCAAAAGTTCATTATGAAGAAAACAGAGGGTATGCCCTGACTGACGGAGGGTATTATTTTGCGGTGAACGATTATTTTGATCTGGCTCTTCAGGGGAGCATTTATACAAATGGGACATGGCTCGCATCAGCCCGGACAGCATATAATAAAAGGTATAAATATTCAGGTAACCTTTCTTTTAGTTATGCTAAAAATATATCGGGTCACAGGGGATTGGCTGATTACTCATCCAGTACAAATTACAGCCTTGGATGGACTTTTAGCCAGGATGCAAAAGCAAGACCAGGATCCCGGTTCAGCGCAAATGTGGATATGAGTTCCACTGGTTTTGACAGGAATAACAGCTACGATATTAATGAGTATATTACCACAACAAAACAATCATCCATAAGTTATTCTAAAACATGGGATGGGACTCCGTTTAATCTTTCGGTGAGTGTCAATCATAGTCAGAACTCGAAGACTGACGTTATTAATCTTAATCTGCCAAAATTTACATTCAGTGCATCCCGAATATATCCATTCCGGGGGAAAAAATCAACCGGTTCTGATAAATGGTATCAGAATCTTCAGTTGCAATATACTGCATCTCTTGATAACAGAATAACCACTTATGACAGTCTGCTGTTTACAAACAGTGTCTGGAATGATATGAAAAACGGATTTTCTCACCGGATACCTTTAAGTATTCAATTTCGCCCTTTCAAGAATTTTTCTGTTGCACCGCAAATATCCTATGAAGGAGTGCTGTATACAGAAAAGACAGATAAAATATGGGACCCATCCTGGATAGATCCTGAGACAGGAGCCCCGACACCATCTGTTGTCAGCAATACAACACGGGGCCTTTTTTATGGCCATTCCCTTAAACCTTCTATAAGTGCCGGTTTTAATCCGCAGATATTCGGGAGATTTGATTTCACGAAACCAGATTCAAGAATACAGGCTGTAAGACATGTTATGAAACCATCAGTGTCTTTCAGTTATATACCATATATTGAAAAACTGGCAACACCCATGTATCGAAAAGTGCAGGCAGATACCACTGGCCGGGAAAAAGAATATTCTATATTTGAAAATAATATTTATGGGACTCCCTCATTGTCGCAACGAAACGGAAATGTTTCATTCAGCCTCGCAAATCTTATTGAAGCAAAAGTATTTCAAAAAAATGATACTACAGGAGAGCCTCAGAAGGTCAAACTGATTGATAATTTCGGAATAAATACTTCATATAACATATTCGCTGATTCAATGAGATGGAGTCCTGTATCATTTGTAATGCGTACTACATTGCTTAATACAATAAATATTTCCGGACGAAGTTCTTTCTCACTTTATGCACTGAACCAATACGGTCAGCCCACAGGATCATATTACTATTCTACAGATAAAAAACTGATGCGTTTAACTAATTTATCTGCAAGTGTGGATTTTAGTCTTGACAGACTCCTTCAACGAAACAGATCAGATAGCAGAACACAGGTTGAACGTACGGATCCTGTGATATCCCAGCCTATGGACCAGGCAAGTGCCAGCATGAGACAACAACAGGAAACAGGTAGCATAATTTATGATGAGTACGGATATGCACGCTTTGATGTACCATGGACAATGAACGTAAGTTATAACCTTAACTATTCAAAAACACAACAATCTTCGCTTGTCCAGAATCTTTCAGTGAATGGACATATTAATCTGACAAAAAAGACCGATATAACCTACAGATCGGGTTACGATTTTAATAAAAAAGAAATTACAATGACCCAGATATCCGTAAATCGCGACCTGCACTGCTGGATAATGAGCTTTAGCTGGATACCAAACGGGTATATGAAAAGCTGGGAATTCACAATAAGAGTAAAATCTTCTGTACTGGCAGATCTTAAATATCGTAGAACAAAAGATTACCACGATAATTACTGATTACCGTAATACTTAGTATTTGAGCTACCGCTTCATTATATTTATATTTCTTATTATATTCTGTAAAAAAGCATAATTTACGAACGTATGAAACTTACATGAGCAGTAAACACAAAAGGAAATGATAGTTTAATTCATGTAAAATCCATATGACCAATAATATAATAATTTATTCTCCTTGGAATTGGGGTATATGTGTTGATTTTCAAGCGATTTTAGAAGTTTTATTAATCAATCCGGATACTCATTTAATTAAATAAACGTCTGAAATAATAATTAATTAATAGTATGAAACAAGCATTTAAAAAATCATCATTTTTTACACAAAAAATCATGATTATTTTTTTAATGCGGTTCCATACGACCTTAAAAAAATAAAAAAATAATCGTATGAAAAAAGTAATTAATGCTGCTGATGCGCCGGAAGCTTTAGGGCCTTATAGTCAGGCTGTAGAAATAAACGGCACTCTTTATCTTTCTGGGCAGATAGGAATTGATCCGGGAACAGGAAAAATGGTAACTGGAGGTGTAGAAGAACAGACAGCGCAGGTGCTTAAAAACATAAAAGCAATTTTGAGAGCAGCAGGATTCACTATTGAGGATGTCGTTAAGTCCACATGCTATCTCAGGGATATGACAGATTTCATGGCGATGAATAAAATTTACGGGAGGGTTTATGAAAATAACCCTCCCGTACGGTCAGCTGTTGCTGTTAAAGAGTTGCCTCTGGGGGCGCTGATTGAAATCGAAGCTATTGCTGTAAAACAGCAATAGCTTATTCTGCTATTATTTCGAGATCAATTTCAGCTTTTACTTCTCTGTGAAGTTTAATGACTGCTTTATAGTTTCCTATTTCTTTTATCTGATCTTCAGGAAGCAGTATATTTTTTCGGTCTGTTTCAAAACCTTTTTCTTTCAATGCTTCGGCTACCTGAATAGTATTGACAGAGCCAAATATTTTGCCCGATGAACTTGTTTTAGCTCCAATGACGAGTTTAAGACCTGTCATTTTTTCTGCCAGTTCAGAAGCCTGAGCTTTTATCTTTTCTTCCTTATGGGCTTTTTGTTTCAGGTTTTCTGCATGCATTTTTTTTGCCGATGGGGTGGCTGCAATGGCGTATCCTTTGGGTATAAGGAAGTTGCGTCCATATCCGTTTTTCACTTGTACCAGATCATCCTTCTGTCCAAGCTTTGGAACATCCTGTAATAATATAATATCCATATAAAATCCTCCTTATTTTAACAGGTCAGTAACGTATGGAAGAAGTGCAATATGACGGGCTCTTTTGACAGCCTTTGCCACTTTCCTCTGATATTTAAGCGAAGTGCCGGTTATCCTTCTGGGCAGTATCTTGCCCTGATCGTTGAGAAACTTTTTCAAAAACTCCGGATCCTTATAGTCTATATAACGTATCCTGTTTTTCTTAAAACGGCAGTATTTCTTTTTCTTAACCTCAACAGTAGGAGGTGTCAGGTATCTTATTTCTGATTCATTCTGTGCCATATCTTATTCCTCCTTTATTTTTTCAGATTCTTTTTGTCTCCTTTTTTTCTCTGCATATTCAACAGCAAATTTCTCCATTCTGAAAGTCAAAAACCTTATTATCCTTTCGTCACGTCGATACTGAACTTCAAGTTTTTCAATAAGGTTCCCTTCTCCTTTAAACTCTATCAGATAATAAAAACCTGTGGATTTCTTTTGAATAGGATATGCCAGTTTCTTCAGGCCCCAGTTCTCTTCATGAACGATTTCACCATCATTGTCAGTAATCACCTTCTTGAATTTCTGTACCGCTTCCTTCATCTGGTTTTCAGACAAAACGGGAGTTGCAATGAAAACGGTTTCGTAATGATTTAACATAATAATTTTAATTTAAAATAAATTTTAATTGGCTCGCAAAAGTACAATTATTTTACTTTATTTAAAAATTAATTGATTGAAAATTATTTCTCAGACAAACTACTGGACGCACAGATACTGTTCGTTCTGTTTTTACGGGAAGCTCTTTTTTGAAGGCTTTTATTTATATTTGTGGAAAATAATTTGTTTTGGCAAAAGACGCTGCTCTTATGGAAAATTTCATCGTTTCTGCACGAAAATACCGCCCTGCAACTTTTGATATGGTGATAGGTCAGGAAGCCATCACCAATACACTGAAGAATGCCATTAAATGTAACCATCTGGCTCAGGCATATCTTTTCTGCGGACCACGGGGCGTGGGAAAAACTACATGTGCAAGAATATTTGCCAAAACAATAAATTGTTTTAATCTGGATGAAAATGCTAATCCATGTAATAAATGTGAATCATGTATCTCATTCAATACCCTGAGATCATTCAATATTCATGAACTTGACGCTGCTTCAAATAACAAAGTGGAGGATATACGAAGCCTTAATGAGCAAGTAAGAATACCCCCTCAGATTGGAAAATACAGTGTTTATATCATTGATGAGGTTCATATGCTCTCTTCATCGGCATTCAATGCCTTCTTAAAGACTCTGGAAGAACCTCCTCCACATGCTATTTTCATTCTGGCTACTACTGAAAAACATAAAATAATACCTACTATTTTATCCAGATGTCAGATATTTGATTTTAACAGGATAAAAATTGAGGATATTGTTAAACGCCTTTCATTTGTTGCAAAAAATGAATCTGTTGAGGCTGAGGAGGAAGCTTTGCATATTATTGCTCAAAAAGCCGACGGAGCTCTCAGGGATGCTCTTTCAATTTTCGACCAGATGGTCAGCCTGTGCGGTAAAAAGGTCACTTATAAAGATGTGATCGAAAACCTTAATGTACTCGACTATGATTATTATTTCAAAATAATAGATGGTGTTTTAAAAAATGATCTCTCTTCTGTCCTGATTACATTTAATGAAATACTGGAAAGCGGTTTCGATGCACATAATTTTATATCAGGTTTAAACAGTCATTTAAGAGACTTGCTGGTAAGCAGGGATCAGGTAACTCTCAGACTTCTGGAAACAACTCCTTCGGTGAGACAAAAATACGCACGACAGGCAGCAGAATGTACTGAGGATTTTCTTTATAAAGCTCTTGAAACAGGAAGTAATTGCGATATATCATACAGAAACAGCAAAAATACCCGCCTTCATGTAGAACTGGCATTAATCAAATTATGTAATATTTTGTCAGATAAAGCTGAGGAAACTCAAAAAAAAAAATCTGACGGTTATATAACACAAAAACCAGCAGACGAAATACCTGTACCGTCTAAATCAGAGATAATCCGTCAGGATAACAAGGATGATAGTATCAATACCGGACAGGAAAAAATCCAAAAGAGTAAACATATTCCGGTTACTGAAAAAGAAATCAGATCATTCTCTGTCAAAGAAATATTTTCTGAAAATGAAAATTCATCTTCAGAAAACAAAAAACCACGAACTGTTGATCAGGAAGAAGACTCAACAGTAGTTGATGCTGAAAAAATGGAATTCAATGAGAACTCATTTACTGAAGCATGGACTGACTTCGTTGATGATCTCAGGGATGAGGGTCCTAGAATATTAAGCATGTTTAAGTCGGTGAGACCGGAATTTGATGACAACCAGGTCATTAAAATACATTTAAGTAATCTTGCTCAAAAAGATATATTTATACAGGATTATAAACAGAAACTGATTAATTTTTTACTGAACAGGTTCAGTCTGGATCAGGTTAATATCGAAACATTTGTTGATACATCTGAGACAGAAGAAATATTATACACAGATGAGCAGAAATATAATTACCTGCAATCAAAATATCCTCTTCTAAAAGAGTTTAAAAAATCTTTCAATCTGGATATAACCTGAAAAACTGATAACATTAATCGGATCTCAACTAAAACTGTTGCTAATTGTTTAACAAGTAATATTATCCTGAATGACTAAAGAAATTTTAAATAGTATAGTAGAAGAATTACATATAAAATCAGGCAGATGAAGAAGTACCTTTATTATATGCTATAATAGACAAACCAGCTCCCTTGTAAAAATTAATTCTTATCTTTTTGGAAGCGATTTGACATAGGATCTTTTAAAAACAAACAAAATATCTGTATGAAAAAGTTTTTTGTTTATTTCTGTATGGGTTTCTTTGTAATATTGACTTCTGTTCTCCAGGCAAGGGACCCTTTACAGATTTCTCCAATAAAATCCGTATGTTACGCTGGCAATGAAGTCAAAAGGGTGTACATACCTCCCCCTGTTCAGTTTTTTAAAAATGCAACATTTAAAAAAAGCGCATCTATCACTGTTCACTATGATGGATTCCCTGAAGTAGCAGAAGAAGCTTTTGATTATGCTGTATCTATTCTGGAATCATTATTACCTGAGGATACCTATATTACTATTAATGCCATATGGGCAAATCTTGAATCAGCACAGACTCTTGCAAACTCATCAGCAACATCTTATCTGGCCGGATGGGGTATTAATGCCCTGAATCCCTATGCTTATTATCCTATTACTCTGGGAGAAAAAATATCCGGAGAAAGTTTTAATAGTGAAGATGCTCCGGATATTGAAGTCAGATTTAACAGTTCTGCGAACTGGTATTGCGGTACCGATGGCAAGACTCCGGATACAATGTACGACATGGTTACTGTTGTTATTCATGAACTGATTCACGGACTTGGTTTTGCCGATAGTTTCAGATCAGAACGATGGACTGCCTCTTATGGATTTTATTCTGTACCTGTGATATACGATACATTTGTTGAAAGTGTTGACGGCAGGAAGCTGACAGATACATTGTTGTTCAATAATCCATCACCTGATCTCAAAATGCAGATTACAAGTAAAGACCTTTTTTTTAATAGTCCGCTGCTGAGCTCCTATACTCTCGGAGAACGTGCCCGTCTATATGCTCCTTCAATATATGATGAGGGTTCGAGTGTATCTCACCTGGATGAGACCACAACACCTGAGATTGATCAGTTAATGACTCCTGTAATAGACAGGGCAGAAGCAATCCATGATCCCGGTGCCTTTACTATGTCAATGCTCGGTGATCTTGGATGGATAAATACAAGAATCATTCATGATGAACTTAAAGATACAGAAGAAAATATTACAGATGTGACTATATCTGCAACAATTAAATCAGATACCCTTTATGATCATTCCAGTGTGGGACTTGTTTGGTCTTTTAATGGTTTTGATGATCCCCGAAATATTGATACAACTTTTCTTGTATCTTATCAGTCGGATGATAATTACACCACAACACTAACAATACCCTCTTATGGTTCAATGCTTGAATATTACCTTTATGTCGAGGATAGCTTCTCCAGAACTTACAGATTACCTTCTTTCACGGATCAAACCCGTTATTCTGCGTATATAGGAACAGATACTGTGAAGCCTGAGATAACTTATACACATACGAAGTATTATCTGGAGACTATCGATACTATTTTTTTCAATGTGGCAGTTACAGATAATATTGGTATCGACACTGTTGTTATTGAATATATTATAAACGATGAAGAACCTGTCATTGATGGGCTTGTCCATGGTAATGATGATGAGTATGGTTATTATCTGAATGCCGAAGATCTTTTTTTGCAACCAGGGGATATCATTAAGTACAGGATTACAGCTGTTGATGAGGCTAATAATCCAAACCTCAGGGTTATTCCATCAACTGAAGATTATTATACAACAAGAATAGAACAAATTAATCTTCCTGATTTCGCATATACAACTGATTTTACAGATGCATCAGGAGATTTTCTTGATGACGGTATCAAAATATTAAAACCTTCTGGTTTTACTAAATATGGTCTTCATACTCCGCATCCGTATATGAGTCCCGAAGAATCAGGTGACAGTATTGGTTACACAGCCTTACTGCGAACTCCTGTCATTTATGATCCTAATGGAATGATAATCACCTACAGGGAACTTGTGTTGGTAGAACCCGGTGACGAGGGTTATGAGTTTGGATCAACATATTTCTACGATTATGTTATTGTTGAAGCTTCTGTTGATTTTGGTAAATCATGGTTTCCCCTGAGTGACGGCTACGACAGCAGGATTAATAAAACGTGGGAAGAAGCATATAACAGCAAGACAGAGGATAATAATTCAACTTTCATAGGGAAGGAATCAATGATGCTCAATCATACTATCTTCCCAAAAGCATCTTCTTTTTTGTCTCCCGGAGATACTATGATTATTCGTTTCAGATTGTTTTCCGATCCATTTGCTAACGGATGGGGGTGGATTATTCAGGATCTTCATATAGGTCCTCTTATTAATCATGTGGAAGACATTTCATTTAGCGAACCTACTGTTTATCCTAATCCCGGAAATGGTTTTATAAATATAAAACAGAGCGGGGAAAGGAATTTTCAGGCTCAGCAATACAGCATATATTCTTCATCAGGAGTTCATCTGTTGACTTCATTTACAGACGGAGGTGATGAGATAAATATTGATCTGTCAGAATATCCTGATGGATTGTATTTCATTGTTTTTCAGTATAAAAATAGGATCAGTACACTAAAATATATTCTCGCCAGATAATATTGGAGAAAACCATTACTACGGTTTTGAATTCTTAATGATTTTCCAGGGACTTCACAGGTCTGTAAGTATCGTCCTCATAAACTTACCTTTGTTTTCAATTCTATTGTCTGAAAAATAAACTAATTTTGTGTGGTATTTTAAAAATCTGAAACACATTTAACCATGAGCGTTATAAATAAAGTTCTGGGTCTTTTTCTGGGAAATAAATATGAGAGGGATATGAAGGAAATAAATCCTTACGTTGAAAAGATCCATAAAGAATATGAAAAACTGAAATCTTTGTCTAATGATGAGTTGAGGGATAAAACAGGAGAGTTAAAAAAAGAATTACACAGCAGGATAGAGGAAGATGAGAATCTGGTCAGGAAGTTAAAGGAACAGGCGGAATCGGAAGAGGATGTTTATAAGAAAGAAGATATTTACAATGAGGTTGATAAAATTGAGAAGAATATTGATGTAAAACTGGAAGATATTCTTGATGAATTATTGCCTGTTGGTTTTGCTATAGTGAAAGAAACAGCGAGACGTTTTAAAGAGAATGCTGAACTTGTTGTCACTGCCCGTCAATACGATCGTGATCTTGCTGCTAAAAGGGAGAGTATTACCATAAAAGGGGATAAGGCTTATTGGAGAAACAGTTGGATAGCAGGAGGGAATGAGATTATATGGGATATGGTTCACTATGATGTCCAGCTTTTTGGAGGGGTTGCTCTCCATAAGGGTAAAATTGCAGAGATGGCTACCGGAGAGGGGAAAACAGTTGTGGCCACTCTTCCTGTTTTTCTTAACGCTCTTGCCGGACGGGGTGTTCATATAGTAACGGTCAATGATTATCTTTCCAAAAGAGACTCTGAATGGATGGGTCCTATCTATGAGTTTCACGGTCTTACTGTGGATTGTATTGACAAATATCAACCTAACTCTGCGGAACGCCGTAGAGCTTATCTGGCTGACATTACTTTCGGTACCAATAACGAATTTGGGTTTGATTACCTGAGAGATAATATGGCAATTAATCCGGAAGACCTTGTTCAGAGAAAGCATCATTATGCTATTGTTGATGAGGTTGACTCTGTACTCATTGATGATGCCAGAACACCTTTGATAATATCAGGTCCTACAGCAAAAAGTGATACTCAGCAGTTTGATGAGTTGAAACCCAAGGTAGACAAGCTGGTTAATGCACAGAAAAGGCTTGTTACTCAAGTATTGGCTGATGCAAAAAGGCTTATCAATGAAGGTAAAACAGAAGAAGGAGGAATGCTTTTACTCCGGGCTTTTAAAGGATTACCTAAAAATAATGCTCTTATTAAGTATCTGAGTGAAGAAGGAAACAAGACTCTGCTTCAGAAGACAGAGAATTTCTACATGCAGAATAACAATAAGGAAATGCCTAAGGTTACTGATGAGCTTTATTTTGTTATAGATGAAAAGTCCAATTCAATTGAATTAACAGAAAAAGGTCTGGATCTTATTTCAACATCTGTGGAAGATGCAAGTTTCTTTATCCTGCCTGATGTGGGGTCCAAAATTGCTGATCTTGAGAAATCGGATAAGAGTGATAAGGAAAAACTCAAATTGAAAGATGAACTCCTTGCAGATTTTTCCATTAAATCGGAACGTGTACATACAATGACACAGTTGCTCAAAGCCTGGACTTTATTTGACAAAGATGTTGAATACGTCGTAATGGACAATAAGGTTAAGATAGTTGATGAACAGACGGGAAGGATACTGGAGGGAAGAAGATATTCCGACGGACTTCATCAGGCTATTGAGGCAAAAGAAAATGTTAAAGTCGAAGCAGCCACTCAGACCTATGCTACAATTACACTCCAGAATTATTTCAGAATGTACCATAAGCTGGCAGGGATGACGGGTACTGCAGAGACTGAAGCCGGAGAATTATGGAATATATATAAGCTTGATGTAGTTGTTATTCCCACTAACAAACCTGTTGTCAGAGATGATAGAGAAGACATTATATATAAAACAAAGCGAGAGAAGTATAATGCCGTTATTTCTGAAATAGTTGAGTTGAACAAGGCAGGGCGACCAATTCTTGTTGGTACTACTTCAGTTGAGATTTCGGAGTTGCTTAGCAGGATGCTTAAAATGAAAGGGTTAAAACATAATGTATTAAATGCTAAATTACATCAGCGTGAAGCAGAGATCGTTGCTGAAGCAGGAAAATCAGGAGCAATAACTATCGCAACAAATATGGCAGGTAGAGGAACTGATATTAAGCTCACTGATGAAGTTAAAAAAGCAGGAGGTCTTGCTATTATAGGGACAGAAAGACATGAGTCCAGAAGGGTTGACCGGCAGTTGCGGGGACGTGCCGGGAGACAGGGAGACCCGGGTTCTTCACAGTTTTTCGTTTCTCTTGAAGATGAACTGATGAGACTCTTCGGTTCGGAAAGGATAGCAGGTATAATGGACAGGCTTGGGCTGAAAGAAGGGGAAATGATTCAACATCCCATGATCACTAAATCAATTGAAAGAGCCCAAAAGAAAGTTGAAGAGAACAATTTTGGTATCCGAAAAAGACTTCTTGAATATGATGATGTTATGAATTCTCAGCGGGAAGTTATTTACAAAAAAAGAAAACATGCCCTTCTCGGTGAACGTCTCAGACTGGATGTTGCCAATTCTATGTATGATGTCGTTACGTCAATGGTAAATTATTATCAGAAAGATGGTGATTATGAGGGCTTTGATTTTGATCTTATACGCTCATTTTCAATTGATTCGCCAATTGCTTCTGACGATTTTCTTAAAAGTTCTGCTGATCAGGTCATTGAAAAAGTATACGAAAAGGTAGTTGAGACATATAAAAGAAAAGTGGATGCAATATCGCAACAGGCTTATCCTGTACTGAAAGATGTATATGATAGGATGTCACATGCCTATGAAAATGTTGTTGTGCCCATATCTGATGGGATAAAAGTTTTTCAGGTCATTACAAATCTCAAGGCTACAGCAGAATCGGAGGGAAAAGAACTAGCAAGATCTTATGAAAAAACAGTAGTGCTGTCTACTATTGATGATTCTTGGAAAGAACATTTACGGGAGATGGATGAACTGAAACAGTCTGTGCAAAACGCTACCTATGAACAAAAGGATCCTTTACTGGTATATAAGTTCGAATCATATGAACTCTTCCATTCAATGATTGAAAAGATCAATAAAGATGTGGTAAGTACCCTCATGAAAGGATATATACCCACTCAGGATCCTGATCAGGTGAAAGAAGCACAGAGAAGACGTCAGATGGATAATCTGAAAACATCCAGATCAGATACTTCTCATATTGGCCCTACAGGGACAGGCCCCGACAAAGAGAGAAAAACTGAACCAATCAGGGTTGAGAAAAAAGTTGGGAGAAATGATCCGTGTCCATGTGGAAGTGGGAAGAAATATAAACACTGTCATGGAGCCAAAAATCCTCCTCCGGGACCTCCAGGTGCAAGACCAAACCTGTAGAGACAATTATTATTTCAATTCAGCAACAGCCTTATTGATTTTAGAATATACTGTCTTGTTAACAGGAACAAGTGGTAGTCTTAGGTTATTTTGACATAGCCCTTTGACACTCAGAAAGGCTTTTATTCCTGAAGGGTTGCCGTCTTCAAACAATAAGTCAATCGGTTCCATGAAACGGAAAAGTATTTCACGCGCAATTTTCATATTGTTTTTTAATGCATTACTTACCATTTCACTCCATTCAGCCGGATAAGCATTTGCCAGAACAGATATTACTCCTGAACCTCCTGCACTTATAATTGGAAGTGTCAGCATATCATCTCCGGAGATAACCAGAAAATTTTCAGGTTTCCTTTTTAGTATGCGCATTATCTGAGACATATCACCCGAAGCCTCTTTTATTCCAACAATGTTGTCACATTCATGTGCAAGTTCAAGACATGTGTCTGAGGAAATATTACTGCATGTCCTGCCCGGAACATTATAAATGATAACAGGAACAGGGCTACAGGTGGCAATTGCCTTAAAATGCTGAAAGAGTCCTCTTTGGTTTGGCTTATTATAATATGGGGCTACTGATAAAATAGCATCAATTCCTTCAAGATCTATTTGCTTAATATTATTAATGACCTCCTGTGTATTATATCCCCCAATACCAATGATAAGCGGTACTCTTTTATCAATAACCTCAACAATATAGGATGTCAAAGCCTGTTTCTCGTCTGTGGTAAGTGTTGCAGCTTCTCCTGTTGTGCCCATCCCAACAATGTAATTTACGCCCCCTTCAATTACATGGTTAATAATGCGTCCCAAAGCTGAAAAATCAATACTTGAATCATTTTTAAAGGGTGTAACTATAGCAACACCCGTGCCTTTGAATTTTTTCATAATTAGATATAGTTTTTCTTTTTATGATCCGGATTTTATCATTTCAAGATATCTTATTAATTCATTAAGATATCCTTCAACAAAAAAAGGTTTTTTCAATTCTATCATCAGATCAAAAACTGAATCGTTTCTTGCTGCGTCGAATAATCCCACTTTCAGTCTGGCTGAAGATAAGGAAGTAACATAGGTTAAAGGAAATACATTATTAAAATTAATATCAATAAGGACATCAAAAGGTTTTTTTATGAAAAAGTCGCTTTCAGTTGAAACAGGTATATAAAACAGATTGATCTCATTTCTTCTTATACAGGACAGGTATCTAAGTGCTGTGTATTGATCCGGCAGCTCTTTCCCCGGATAATATCCTATTATTTTAACTTCAATCTGTCTTTCATGCATTTTCTGGTGAAACTTAGATAAGAAGCTGAATTCCTTTATGTTAGTCGCATCCCATACAATGCCAATATCTTTTACCTGGTCAATGTTTGTAAAAGACACTTTTCTTTTTGCCTTAGCTACTCTTCGTGACAGGATTGAGTTACCAATTTTTATCCTTTTGTCTTGAAATAATTCCATTTTGCAAACCTAATTGTTTTTTGCTTAAGTCAGCCATCTCATTAATATTATTCTTCTTCTATCAGTTTGAGAAATTCATCTTCACTAATCAAAGGAACACCTGCTTTCTCAGCTTTATCTCTTTTGGCTGGTCCCATATTTTCTCCGGCAAGAATAAATGATGTATTTCCGGAAACGGAAGAGACATTCTTCCCTCCGTTTTGCTCTATAAGTATCTTATACTCATCACGGGAGTGCTTACTGAATACACCTGATATGAGAACAGACTTTCCAGTCAGTTTATTCCCCTTATTTTTTTTATTTTCTTCTGAAGAAAAGTTTATACCATATGATTTTAAACGGTTAATGATAGTGATATTATCTTTATCTGAAAAAAAAGAAACAATACTTGCAGCAATCTTAGGTCCTATATCAGGTATGTTCGTCAATTGCTCTTCATCAGCTTCTATTAGATCATCTATAGATCTGAAAGCACCGGCTATAGTTTTTGCTACTGTTTCTCCCACATGCCGGATTCCAAGAGCAAAGAGTACTCTGTGATATGGGGTTTTGCGCGATAAATCAATACTTTTAATTATATTGGCAGCAGATTTTTCTCCAAGTCTCTCAAGACCTTCAAGCTGCGAGGCTTTCAGATTATAGAGGTCGGCATAATTACTTATGAGGTTATTATTAAAAAGCAGATCTACTGTTTCTTCTCCCAAACCATCAATATCCATTGCTTTCCTGCCGATGAAATGTTCTATCCTACCTTTTATCTGAGGAGGGCAATGTAGGTAGTTGGGACAGAAATGGTTAGCTTCTCCTTCATTTTTTACCAGGGTAGTACCGCATTCAGGACATCTGTTGATAAACTCAACAGGTTTACTGTTTTCATTTCTGGCAGAATGATCCACACCTGTTATTTTTGGAATTATCTCTCCACCCTTTTCTACCATAACCATATCATTTATGTGGAGGTCAAGCAAGGCTATCTGATCAGCATTATGCAATGAAGCTCTTTTTACGGTTGTCCCGGCAAGGGAAACTGGCTCCAGATTAGCTACAGGAGTAATGGCACCGGTTCTTCCTACCTGGAAAGATACAGATAAGAGTCTCGTTACAGCCTGTTCAGCTTTATATTTATAAGCTATAGCCCATCTGGGTGATTTGGCTGTAACCCCCATTTTGTTCTGAAGAGGAATAGAATTTACCTTTATTACAACACCGTCAATTTCGAATGGAAGATTTTTTCTTTCCGTTTCCCAGTAGTTTATATAACCAATTACTTCATTAATGTCTTTACATAATTTTGTGTGTTCCGATACCCTGAACCCCCAGTCAGATGCTTTCATCAGGTTTTCATAATGGGTGTCATACGGCAGTTTGTCGGCAAGAAGGAAATAAAAAAGACAATCCAGTTCTCTGGCTGCCACAATCCTGGAATCAAGGAGTTTAAGTGTCCCGGATGCTGCATTACGTGGGTTGGCAAAAGGAGTAAGACCTTTTTTTTCTCTTTCAATGTTAAGCCTTTCAAATACTGCTTTGGGCATCAGTATTTCTCCTCTTATTATAAATTCATCAGGACTTTTTGTATCAGATATTGTATCCGGAATACTTCTTATAGTTTTTACATTAAGAGTAACATCGTCTCCTCTGGTACCGTCACCCCGTGTAAGCGCTTTAAAAAGTTTATTATTATGATATGTTATACTTATGGATGCCCCGTCAAATTTAAGCTCACAAACATAGTCTGCTGATGAACCTGCAGCTTTTGATACCCTGTTATCAAAATCCCTAATTTCATTTTCATTATAGGTATTTGCAAGTGACATCATAGGATAGCGGTGTTCATACTGCCTGAATTCATTAGAGATATCACTTCCGACTTTTTGTGTTGGAGAATCTTTGATTATAAGTGCAGGAAAAGCTTTTTCAAGAGTCTCAAGCTCATTTATCATTAAATCAAATTCGAAGTCTGAGATAACGGGATTATTCAGAACATAATAGTTATAATTATGTTCCTCTATTTCTTTCCGTAATTTTTCAATACGGATTCTGGCATCAGACTGTTTCATTTTATTTTCTTAATACAAATAGTGTCTGAATATTGTCATATTATTCCCATATCCCGTTAACAGGGGCTCCGCATTTATTGCATTTCCCATTGACAATATTGTTCATAGTAACAGTAAACCCCTGCCTCTCAATAACTATATTTCCACAGGAAGGACATCTGGTGTTTGCTTCTTCATTCCCCGGGACATTGCCAATATATACATATTTAAGTCCTTCTGAATGTGCAATATCTGCAGCTTTTGTAAGTATTTCAAGTGGGGTAGGCGGAAGTTGTTCAAGTTTATAAGTTGGATAAAATCTGCTGAAATGAAGAGGAGTGTCTCTGAATCCGTTTTCGCTCAGCCATTTACACATCTTACCTATCTCATCTGTGTTATCAGTCCATGATGGAATAATCAGATTGGTGATTTCAAGCCATACACCTGAGTCTTTATAAATCTTTAGTGAATCAAGTACAGGTTGAAGTCTTCCTCCTGAAAGTCTGATGTATGTATTATCATTAAAAGATTTGAGGTCAATATTTGCAGCATCAATTACGGTACACCATTTTTTTAGTGGTTCAGCATTAATGTACCCCGATGATTTTACTATGTTTTTAATACCAGCCCTTTTAGCCAGGACAGCAGTTTCATAAGTATATTCGTAAAATGTTACAGGTTCCGAATAGGTATAGGCTATAGACCGGCATTTATGTTTTTCAGCTTCTTTAACAACTGCTTCCGGCATCAGGTCATAATTCCTTGTATTTTCCGGACCGGTTTGAGATATTGACCAGTTCTGACAGTTCAAACATGATAAGTTACATCCGGCTGTAGCAATAGAAAAAGCTCTTGATCCAGGATAGAAATGATAGAGAGGTTTTTTTTCAACAGGATCAATATTCACAGAACAGGGATTCCCAAAGGCAAGTGTGTATAGCTTTGAATTGAAAACCCTTCTGTTATGACACTCACTTAATTCTCCCTCTTTAAGAATACATTCGTTTGGACAAATCCTGCACATAATGCCCCTGGGTGTTTCTTCCTGAAACATAGCAAGAACCCTGTTGTTTTGTTCTTTAGAAATGAAAGAATTTGACAGTAAGGGACTTTTAATGCAAACAACACCTGCAGACAGAGTCACGATTCTTTTGAGAAAGTCTCGTTTGCTTTTGTCAAAATCATTATTTCCCATGGATAAAATATGAATAAGATTACTCTATAGCACCTGATTTACCAGGCAATATACCAGCAAAAATAAGCATTGCAAGCGAAAAAACAGAGATTTTGATACCGAAAGCCGGAACAAGTATGCCTGCAATAAGAATAAATCCTGCAGCAGAACCTGTAAGATCAGCACTGTAAGTTAACCCTGTAGCTGAACCAGGTCTATGATTCCTTGTGATATTCATAAAAATATTACCCGTAATAAATGACGGGATAATCATTGCAATCAGCAGGACTACAACAGAAATAAAATCGTTCTCCAGATTGAGAACGGTTTTATAGCCTAATGCGGCGAAAATGTAAAAAAAGGATAATATCAGTGCTTTTATTTTCAGTGAATAAAAATCGAGAATTTTATTTTTCATTCCAGCTCCGATGGCCAGTCCAGTCATCATGGCTGCAAGTATTAGTCCTGTAAGCTGATACATGTTTCCTGCAGCCAGCTGGAGCAATAGCAGAATTATGATCTCAAAGCCGGAAAGGGCAGAAGCGCAAAAGTACATTACCAGATTACTTTTTCTGACAGTCAGAACAGGTAGCCCAAAAACAATTACAATAAGGATAATTGCAGGTAATTTTTCTTTAAGATTTTTACTGAAGCCCAGTGATTGGTAATGGTAGCAGGCAATGGGAAATGCCAAACTGTTTTCTCTTATGTCGGGATCCAGAACTGACATTATTTCATCTGATCTCATTTTTATCAGATCATCAGCCAGATAGTCGGGGCTTACATAAATATTGTTTATACCACGTTCTTCAAGCAGATGACAGAATGAAAGGGATAAATCATTGTCAGATGCAATTAAATACAGTTTGTTTCCGGCAACTGCCAGCACATTTTTGAATTTTCCCGAAAGCGTATTGTAAATAGAAGAGTAGAGATTTACAGCTTCCTGGTTTAAATATGTATCAGCTGTTCCGGGAGAACACATAAATACGCCATCTTCAGTAAGTCTCTCTTTAATATCTTTAAAGAAACCGGCAGTATAAAATCTGTTGAGTGATAATGTTGAAGGAGGAGGCAGAAGCATAATAATCACATTTGCCGTATCGCCTTCTTCCCTTATAAAACGGTAAGCATCTTTGTTTTCAACGATAAACTTAATGTTTTCCGGTACCATAAGTGATTTTGAATTCCCGGCCAAAACCGGATCCCGTTCTATATAATGAATTTCTTTAATAGGGTATTTAATTAGTTCTGCCAGGCGCGATTCTGCAAAACCTGAGATTAAAAAAACTTTTTCCGGTTTTTTTACCTGGAGTAATGCATAGTGAATATCTTCTTCCCTTTCTATTACGTCATCATTGTAAGCCAGTAATCTGTGGTTGTAATATGTACTTTCCTCTCCGAAGTATTCACCCCTCGTTATGTTCCCATAAGGGGTGTCTTTTGTTTCGGTAACATTTATCCCGGGCAGGAGAGCTTGTCTGAAAAAGACATCAGGATCTGTGAGAATAGTAACAGATAACAAGATTGTGAATAATAATTTAATATAAACAGATTTGGAAGTATTAACCAGGTAAAAATTTAAAATAACCCAGACCATTGTTAACAGAATGATAATCATTAACAACTTATATGTGTTCACAAGGCCTGATGTAAGGATTGAAATCAGAATACCTGCCATTATGCCTCCGGTTGTTTCAATAGAAAATGATTTACCGGGTAAGTAATAATTATTATCACGTGCTACAGCTATCAGTCTCACAAATGTAAAACCGGAAATAAGGCAAAAAGGCAAAAGGAACAAGAGATTGAAAATTAAACTCAAGAAAAATGAGGGTATTTCTCCCGGCTCAAGAAGAATCCCTGACAGGAGGAACAGAAATAAAAGAGAGAGAAGGGGGGTGAGAGAGAAAGCAAGATTTATTTTAGCAATATCATTCAGGTTTGATTTTCCTGCAAGTGCTGCTCCGGCAGCCGATGTTATAAGCCATGAACCCAGATATAATCCTGAAATAAGTTCATAACCTCCTGAAATATTAAGTACCTCCCTTAGAAGTAATAATTGTATTGACGTACTCGTAAAGCCAATTATAAAAAGATTAATAGTTATAGAAGGAAAATTAGTCTTTCTGATGTTTTTTTTAATGCTAAGATTATTATTACCGGAGTCTGAAAATAGTGTCCGGTAATAAGACAAGTGCCAGCTGAAATGGAAAATACCTGTCGCAGCCATACATACACCTGTTTCGACATGCCACCTGAGCAGATCATTGATGACAGGGATATCCCATTTATAGTTTATCTGGAGAGCAAGAAGCACTCCTGCAAGAGCAGTGAAGAGGAATGAAGAGGCAAGTATTGTATTCCATATTTTTCTGTGAGTGTTCAGTGAAAATATACCAAGCCTGTAAAGCCCAAAGCTTGTGAGATATAATAAGGAAACGATAATAACTGTTCCTGTAACATGGTACATAATCAATTCCTGTTTTCTTCAAGCACTAGTCCCTCATAGATGTATAATTCAGCGTTTTTCCATCCTTCCCATCCAAGTCCGGCTTTGTCTCTCGATGTGTAGCCCAGAAACTCTTCTACAGTCCATCCGTTTTCTGTTGCCACCTGAGGGAGCATTGTGCCGGAATGCATATCTTTTTTGATGTAAATACCATGTTTGCCAAGTACAATTTCCCGGGGATCATGGATCCTCTTAAGAGGACCCAGTATAGTAATTTCAATATCGGTTTTTTCAAATTCTTTTTTTGTAAGCGGATTAAAGCGAGGATCTTCAAAAGCAGATGACAGAGCAGATGTCCTTATTACTTTATGAAGAGGATCTGTTGAAATAAATCTTCCAATACAACCCCTGAGATTGCCATTGATTTTTAAAGTTACAAAAGCACCATATTGTTTTTTTAAGGCTTCAGGGATATGAGTAATGTCCAGGGGGTGTGTTTTGTTTTTCTCAAGCATCGATTTGATGCTGTTTCTTGCAATAGAAAAAATCATATCTTTCTCTTCTTTTGTAAAAGAAAATTCTTCAGAAGATTCTGTTCCTGAAGATTTGTTGTTGTTCTTTTCTACAAGAGAAATTGCATGATACCCAACTACTTCATTTTTTTCTCCATATTCAGAATCGCCGGAATTGCAATAGTCTATCCTTTTGAATTCCAAATTTTTATCCCCCTCTGCAAGGTACAGAAGAATCAAACCTGATGTCCAGCCACACATGCTGGTCACAAGTCCGGGAATATTGCGGGAAGAATTTTCTTCAAGCGTAGACAGGAATTTTTCAGGATTTCCGGAAATAAGGGCTTCAGCAGTTATATTATCGATCTCAACAGCATCGTTGTAATTAGGATAGTGTGAGAAATCACTGCTTATAACAAAAAGGTTGTCAGGGGTGAACCATGGGCGTAATGCTTCAGCAATATCCCTGATTAGTTTTGTATTGTTTGTTCCAATCATGATTGGAACAATTTCCGGTTCCCGGGTGTAATAATATTGAAATAAAGGAATTTGTAATTCCAGGTTATGATCATACAGATGGACATCAACAGGAAATCTGAATACTTTGTTATCTGATTTAAGTTTATTGGTAATTTCAAGGTTAACTTTCGCCCTGCCGAGAGGTGTTATAAAATCGCCCGTGTTGTAGACTGATGCACCATTAAAAGCACGGACATGACTTGATCCTATTAAAAAAATGTTTTTGTAGGCTATTTCTTTAGGAGTCGCTGAAAAGGCGGCAGCGGCTATTTTACCTGAATAAACATATCCGGCATGAGGTACTATTAAGGCTCTTACATGGCTTTTATGGGAGGTTTTTTTGCATTCATTAAACAGTACTGTAATGTCCCTGGTAAGTGTTTCTCTGTCTGCAGAGTAAAATCTCCCTGCAGCATAAGGTTTTCTGTCGGATGATTTATCCTGGGAAAATACTTCCATTTTGCTAATAGTTAATAACAATAATACAACAAAAAAAATCCGCATAATATTTCTATTGTAACGGGTAATAAAGTTATGGCAAAAAAATCAGAAAAGGAATTATAAGTAAAAAAGTCAGGGATTATTATACAAGAACCATGGATTCTTTGATAATATTTCCATTTTCATCTGTCCCGTATACTTTTATTCCTATGCTTAATGTCGGAATGCCGACCATATCGAGTACCGGACTTAAGGCTTCTTTCAAATCTTCCGTCTCCATACTGTCAAATTCTTCTATATCAAAATACAGATGGATAATAAGTGTATTATCGGGCTGCTTCATTCCGCAGAGGGCTTTGACAATTTTTGCAAGCCATATTACGGAGGCAGTGTTAAAATATTCAATATTCAAACGCAGGTTTGTCGTTTGTCTGGGAGTTAAAATGTATGTCTGAATCCATTCAAGAATTCCTTCATATAGTTTTGCCGGATTTTCCAGAATAGATTTACCGCTAAAAATAAGTTCTCCGGTCAAATGGTTCAGATCAATTTGCGGAGTCTTTGGTCCTGACTCTATATATACGGTTTTTAAATCCACCTGAAAATATTGAATTTGATTATAATACTCCCTTCAATGAATATATACCAAATGTATAATAACTTTTCTTTTTATTTAACATTTTTTATCAAAAAGAAATCCCCAATAGTCAAAAAAAAATGTTAATTAGTAGAAAACCGGAGACTGAAAACTAATATCTGAAACTGATCAATGCAATTATCAATATTCTAATTAAGGTTTTTTATAGGCCAATCTTTAAAATATTATCTTTGTGACCTGTAATATTTTTAAGGAATGGAGAGTTTTTTAAAGGAAAACATATGTAAGGTTGTAAAGGAACTTTACAATGCTGAGGTCAATGATGATATTATCCAGATTCAGGAAACCCGTAAAGATTTTAAAGGAGATTTTACCCTGATAGTATTTCCGTTATTGAGGTTTTCCAAGAATACTCCGGAAAAGACAGGAGAAACTATCGGCAGTCAGCTGATGGCTTCTTTTCCTGAAATATCAGGATATAATGTTATCAAAGGGTTTCTGAACATAGAGATTTCAGATAAGTGGTGGATCTCATATTTTGCCAGAATGATGGCTGAAACTGATTTATTGAAGAATTGTCGTGTTAA
>DAINPM010000009.1:0-55228 GCA_036743455.1 Bacteroidales bacterium
AATTTCTTCTTCCGGGCTGGGCAGGCACACTCTTTGGCTGGCTTTGGTCTGCGGGAGGCCTTGAGCGGCCAGCCAATGTGTGTGACTGCTGCGTTGGCTAAACCCCAAGTTCATTTTTCAACGTTTTAATTGTTGCAATTGCATTTTGAATCTCGGCAGTTATTTCGTGCTTGTTCACGTCATGGTGACTCAGAGGATTAAGAACAAGTTTTCTGTAGTGTTCAATATCATTGATTGTTCCTGTTGTCAATTTCTTCTTTGATGGCACAAGGTTATCTTCATACTTTTTGAGGCCTGTCCACAAATGTTCTGTTGTCAATTCTGAAACCGATATTCTAAATGCAACTGGTATTGACCGCTTTTTACAAGTCTTTTTTAGAATGAACTCAAAGGCTGACCTGAGATACACACCAGCAGCTTTATTGTCACCATTGTTAAAGTAGTCCTCTGTCTTGTCTATAAAGTTCTGAATGTGAGAGTCTGTTTTATGCTCCACCTTGACAGGAACCTCAAAACCTTTTCTTGCCCTTCTTGCATAAAGCTCCAAGCATTTCCAATTATTATCCTTGTCCAGGTAAAACTTCATGAATTCGTACCAAGGCTTGTCATAAGTCGTGATAAAGATTTGGTACGCACCAAATTCAGATTTAAGCACCTCAATTAATGGTAGTCGGTTTGCAATGTCCAAACCTATAAAGATGTCATCCAGAAAAAGCACTTTTAGTGGTCGCCCTTGAGTATGTCGTTTTATCATTCCGAGATAGATGGAAATGGCGATAGCGGAAAGACGAGCTTCATTCAAAAAAACATGTGGTTTTTCCACTTCTTTATTGAGGTATTTTATGCTAATCCTAACATGATTTCGAATAATGCTATCCAGTTCTGGGCTATCGTCATGTGTAGCCTGTGTATACCGAAGCTTGAATTCAATATTGTGACCAAATCTGTCAAGAATAGGTTGTGCAAACTTGTGAATATTATCCGGGTTTGAATCCTGAAAGAGTTTTCCGAATGCTGTATTGAAAGTGCCAAGGGCTGTTTCTACATCCTTCTTTTTTTGAGGTCGGTTGTAGGATCTTCCTTCTAAGGGTTTGGCAGCTGCTTTCTCTACATCGTCCCAGAGCTCGCCTAACTCTTTAGTGCCTGTGATAACAGAACTTTTGAAATGCTTCAGAACCCCTTTAACCAACAAGCCAAATAAATCAATTTGATCATCGTGTTTGATATGATGAATTCCGAGAAGATGTTTATAAGTAAGGAAACTCTTTAGACCTATGGCATCTCTAATCTGAATGTTTCCGTAAGTATTGTTGCCATTAGATTTAAATTCATTCAACACGTCATTGTCATTTCCATCTTTATCCGGATTAAAGATTACTTTGACATAACCTTTACCTTTTTGACGTTGGGTAAGAAATACATTCTCTACATCACTAAAATTGATAGTTTCGACCGATGACTGAAAGAAATCCTTTAAAGCGTAATAAAGTGAGCTTTTACCGGAACCATTCTCGCCATAGACAAATAGGTTCTTACCATCAACATTGAATTCATGTTCACCGTAGAACGCTTTGTAGTTCTTTATTTCAATGGTCTTTATCTTCATCTCACTATTTTACATGTAGAATGCATATCGAATTTGTGGTTTTTCTGATGGTTCTAGATATTTCATTATCTCACCTACTTTTCGGGCGCAACCAATGGTTATGGGATATTTACCATCAAATTGAGTATTATTCCAATTCATTTTTGAAAGTGCTAATATCTCTTCACAAAGAACTTTTGGGGAGACATCACTTTCAACGATACGGATTTCGAGCGGAGCAGGGATATATAATCCGGGATAGGTTCGATAATACTCAACGGAACCTCTGGTATATAAAATATGCCGCTTATCATCCAAGGAAATCATGGAACCTCTTTGTGGTGGATAGAGCCCGTCCCTGAAAAATCTTATTTCAGTATCCTGAACTGTAACAAAATCGTGAGAATTTATTCCAGACTGTTTTACAGCAGCAGAAAAGCCAGCCAATTCACTTTCACTGAAATTGGAGGTCTTATGTAAAACCAATCTCCCTGGAAGATTTTCCAATGCGAATTTGTATTCCTTAAGAGCTTCTGAAAGCAATTGAAACGCTTGCTCTTCTGTCAAATGAGGTTGCCGATCACTTTTATCAATATCTACAGGAGTACCTCTCAGAATAACGCCATTTCCGTGCTCGTTAAAAATTTGGGCAAGACTGGTTTGAACGGATTTTTTATCTCTACTTCTGTAAAAGCTAATCCCTACATGGCAAACAGTACCAAGGTTTGAATCTCTCTTCAATTTCCATGGCACAGTCTGCATTGCCTTGTAATATAAGGCAGTACAAAAGTTCCATACTTTTGTAGCAGGATCTTGAGTTTTTGTCGAATCTTTTAAAGAGTATTCCCTGATAAGCTGGATTGGCTTACCAAGGTGCATTGATTTCGCTTTCAATGCCCGTCTGAAATTAATTTCTAATTCAGGCTTTTTAGAATCTTCGGCAGTTTCTTCAACTTCTTTAGGTGTCTCATCTTTGACGATAGATTTTTCAAATGCTTTTGGAACCACACAGACAATCACATCCACAAGCTTATTCTGTGCAATGAATTTAATGTGTTTATAGAATAGTTCAACGGCATTTGAAACTCTTTCATTCCAGTCCTTAACTTCCAATACTTCTTTAATATCCGAATTGTTGATCTTTCGGGTAATCTCAGATGATGTAATAATTCTTGATCTGAACCCTGTGTTTTCATTGAAGCCACAGAAATGGGTAAAAAGTTGTGGCTGCTTTGAGTTTGCTTTTCCCGGAATTGGCCCTTTACACCTTTCTATCCAATTGTCAAGTTTTTCAATGTCTTCACTAATGCCTACTATTCCAATTAACAGTTCCCTCTTCCGAGCTTCAAACCGGGTATCGTAAACATCATAATTGTTGATGCCCTGTCTGGGGCAATAATGGTCATCAATGCCAAACTCCAAGAGCGGTTCCTCTATGTGATGGAAGTCAAACATTGAATAAGTCTATTTTTTCTGATTCTGAACTTTCCATCAATTTTTGGATTCCTGCACTTTCATTTCCGTACCAGGAATTTTCGTCTATTTTGGGATATGATTCTACTTTTTCAACCTTCTTAAATTTGAGCAGATCATACCTGTAATTGTCCGAAAATAGATCAGTCTGTAGGTCGGTTGACATCTGATGCACCAAAAATTTAAAATGATTAAAGACCTGGCCGTTTCTTTCATTTCTCTTTAGATAGCTCAATTGCTGCCATCCGTAAAAAGATTCCCGGTAACCATCATAAGAAATGAACCATTCCGGTATTAGCGAGGCATACCAGCCGTTGTTTATCAAATGAAAGTCGGCTTTAAGGGCAAAGTGCTTCCCATATGCAATTTTTTCAGGGTTTTTCTTTTGCTTTTTCAGTTCGAAAACCGTTCGGGTAGCATCTTTTTTACTGTGCCACTTTACAGTACGCTTTTCAAAATGATCTTTGTCCGGTGCGAAAGCGTATAGTCCTTTCCCTTTGGGTTTGATGCCCATATGGTGCAGCTTACGTTCAAGGCATTTACGCAAGAGAAACTTAAATACACGCAGGTAATCATCATTTACTTCATAAAATTCTTCACATGATAACGGGGTAATAGTACCCTCATCAATTACAGAATGAAGAGGATTATTCGGGTCATTTAAATCTTGAAAAGTTAAGAGCTTATTTTCATGTAAAGCCCAATCACTAATAGGTTGAAGCCCCTGTTGAAACATTGCAGATGTCACAACCCTTGCCTGTGGTGCATTTTTTTTAAGCTTGAATTCAGTCTCCCAGGAAGATATAATTATTGCTGTACGGTCAATGTTTAAATCCGCTTGATAAAGGGTTTCCGGGAACTCAATTTGAACCAGATTGCTATATAGCAGTTCTGTCGTATTTTGCTTTTCGTAGTACTGTTCTTCTACATATTGCTTGTAGCTCTTTCCAATTTCGTCTTCCAGTTGATATGCATTGGAAACTGTTTTCCAGAATCGTTGACCACCTGTTTTATTGGCAAACTGCTGTTGCTTTTCTTCTTTTTCGTATTCTGTATTGAAAACAAAAATGGGTTTACCTTCTTTAAAGGCAGTATCGTATTCCAGTTCTGTTATAGAAATACCATTTTCCAACTCCCATCCATACCTAGCTCCAAGAATCAGCACATAAAAGTCAGCCTTCTTCACTTCATCCACACATGCCTGAACCGAAGGTTTGTCCACTGCATTCATCGTGTATTCTGACATAACTGGAATTGCCGGAATTTTCTCAATAGCCCGCTTGGCCGCCTCTCTTTCGTTAGGCAAGTCCTTTACAGTGGAACTGACAAATATGTTGGGCTTGAGTGGCTTCATTAGAGTTTATAAGATTTTTGCCCCCTTAGATTGATTATGATACGAACATAGCAATTCACCATTTTCAATAATTGTCTTACCACCTTTAGAATGCGGAAGAACATGATCCGCCTGATACTTAGACCAACTCACTTTAGCTTCATTTTCCGGCTTTCCATCTCTCAGGCATTGCTGACAAAAACCTTTATCACGTCTGTAAATGATAATTCTTTCGAGTTCTGAAAATGCTCTATTTTCATCTTTTTCCTTGATTTTAATACTATTCTCTTTTAGGTATTCAAAGAAGATTTGGCGCATAATCCGGTCTCTGATCTCTAGGTCATTCTCCCCTTGCTGCCGGTGATTGCTAAAAGAGAGCATATCAGTATCCGTTGATTCATCGTATGTCTTCCATCGTTCATGGAAGTAATAAATGAACTCTCTAATGGTTACTTTCAACTGCTCATCAATCACATAGTGCTTGTGTAAATGCCTTATGAGTAGATATGTGGAAATGATGAAATACTCCACTGATAATTCTTTGATGCCATTGTGCTCATCCAGAATTGGATCATCCTTAAATATGTCATAGAAGGTGCGTAAGGTTTTCAGAACCTCTTTAGCCGCATGTTCATTTTCATAACTGTAATCGCCTATTCCATCTTCCTCTTTTGCATTATTGATGAAGGCTTCAATTTTCTTATCGCTTAGGTCAGCGTATCCGTCTCCTAATTCAATCATGACGAAACGTGCCATGAATTGCAGGTGTTTCATCCGGTTGTTGTCAACATTCAGCAAACTGAAAAAGGGTAGCTTGTCCGGATTATTATCAACAGGTTCATACTTGTTATAATCAAATGTCAGATCATCTGAATACTTGACTATGAAGTTACGAGTAAGACTGGAAAGTTGAGCATGGGCCACTTCCATGTAATTTAGCGTTTCACCTTGCTGTAACCGCCAGAATATTTCAGTAGCAATGATCTGATGCCGGACATCATCCGGCTTTTCAATGTTCTTGATTACGTCTGCCTGATACTTTAAAGACTTGTCAATGAATTTCCTGATGTCTGTGTCCAGATCTTTGTAATACTTGCCAGGTAATTCAGAAGCCACATCTTCCAAAGACTTTGGGAGGGGATAGTCGTTATCAAAAAATTCCTGTACGGTGGTAATCCGCTGCTGGCCATCAATGATTTCATTTACTGTTCTGTCATCGGATAAGCGAACCTCCCGAATAACCAGCTTAGGGATGTAATAACGTCTAAACAGGCTATCCATCAGAGATTGCTTCTTTGCTCTGTTCCAAACAACCTTTCGTTGATATGGTGGGCGAGTTACATAATCTTCTTTATAATCGTGAAAATCCTTTATTCCGATAATTTCACTGACTATTGTATATTCTGATTTCGGATTAAATGACATAATTCTATGTTTTAGTTCTTATCTCGCCAAATTGGCGAGTTTTTGGCGAGAAGCGATTATTTTATCCCATTCAATTTCATCCAAATCTTTTTATAGTCTTCTCCTGATAATTGAGAATTAGCAGGGCGAACTTCATTCCATGTTTCCACATTTTGTTGACCAATCCAATCAGCAACTGATGATGACGGTTGACTAAATATTTGCCCCTCAACCGAAGTACCGTATAACTCTCCGAGGCGATTAGCTACGCTTCTCGGTACATTATTTTTCCGCATCAACACTCCTTCGTCCGTATTTACTCCATAATGCAGATAGGCAGGAAGATTGGCCATGCGCTTTTTCTCAATATCAGAAAGGTTTTCCCAATCCGAACCACTGGTCGGCATTTGTTGCAATGCAGCTAAGCCCCATGTAGCTGCATTAGCTACTACGTTGTAGAGTGCTTTCGTTGTATTTTGAATTGATGATTTTTTATCATCACTTGGATAGATACGGTTGGCTATTGCAGCAATGTCTTTTCCATTTACCCAATCTATAATAAGCCGAGAAATACTCGTCCGGTCTAATACATTATCTCCAGGACTCAACTTCTCAATTGCTTCTCGAATTTCGTAGGTATTCATCATAATCCCCACAAGCTTTTTCATACTTTGGTTCTGTTCTGAAAACAATTGGTTTCTATTCCAATCATTTGGGGTCAAACCAGCATTGGCTAATTTCCCAATCATTTGTCTAACAGAAACAGTTGAAAACCCTGTTTGGTCTGATCGTTCAGCATCTGTCCGAGTTAAGCCTGCGGCATAACCGCGAATCTTATTTCGTAAAATGTTTCTCTTATCCTGAGGTAACTGACTATAACCGAACGTGTCCTGGAGCTTTTGCTCAATTTGAGCAAGAAATTCATCCTGCTCTCGTATTTGCTTCCGTAGATGTGAAATGTATTGTAATACCGCTGTCCATCGAGCATCGTGCCATAACCATCTACCAAAATCCTCATTTACATGATGAAGTGCTTTTTCAATAGCATTAACCAATTGTGACAATAATTTTTCGGATGCTTTTCCAACATAATCAATAACCTTAGGCAACTCGCTATCATTTTTAAGCGCGATACCGACCCAACCCATTTGATCTTGACCGGCACGCCCCACTCTTCCGGCTAAATTCCAGAAATCCCTTACAGGCATATCATAAGAATAACCTTTAGCCCGATAAATGTAAGAGCCCATTACTACGGCAGATACTGGAAAGTTTATTCCCTGGGCAATGGTTGTTGTTGCTACTAAAGCGCGTAATTTTCCTTTCTTAGACATTAGATCTTCGATCAAAATCCGAATCTCATCTGGAATAGCAGCACTGTGTACGGCAATTCTTCGATCTAAATATTTTACAAGAGGAAAATCATCACCTAATTCTGAAGCTACTAGCCTTTTTACCAAGTCAACATCAGCATCTCTCTCTATTTTTCCAGCTTCTTCTGAAAGCTTATCTGCAATGTCAAAGGTTTCATTAATTGTACTCGCCAAAACAATAATTGGTGAATTCAGATCAAGAATTTGTGAGGCAAGACTTGTGGCGAGTTTCTTTTTAGAGCCATTACTCCCATAGATTTTAGACTTAATTTCATCAGCGTTTTCAAAATGACAGAGTGGTATGGAATCTCCTATTTCGTAACTTCCTTTTTGGGTGTGCAAGGTTCTCAAACTAAAATCATATGTTTTTCCCTTTCCATTCACTTGAATGGCACCTACAACCCGTTCATTGGGTTGCCACCAGTCTAGTTCAAGATTAATAACCTGACCTCTGTCCGGAGCTAGCCAATTTGCCACATCTCCCGAATTTGAAATGTCCGGTGTCATCAAGAGGAAGTTAGCTTCCGGGCAATCATTTTTTATTGTTGATAGTAAAAACTCAAGATTCAATCCTCTGGATTGATCTTCGATGTTATGTGCCTCATCAACAACCGTTAAAACAAGGGGTCTATCCTCAGATGATCCGAGGCCTTGACGAACTAAAAGATTTAGTTTTTCATAAGTGGTTACCAGAACATCAAACTCGGTTTGATCACCTTGATCTTCAATCAAGTGTTGTTCAAAACCATCCAACTCAATAGCACCGCTTGCTTTTTCTACCTTAAGCCCAATCGATCCCAATTCATTTTTTAATTGATTAAACACTTGATTCACCAACGAACGTGTTGGGGCAACGTAAGCTACCCAGCCACGTCTTTTTTCTTTGAATTCATTAAGCGCCTGAAGAATTCGATATTCTGCAATCATGGTTTTTCCACTTGAAGTGGGAAGGGTAACCACGATGGCCTTATGAGCGGGGTTTAAAAGTTGTCCTGTTATTATTGATTCCCTTTGTGGATAGAGAAGTTCAAATATTCCTTTGTCCTCTTTCTCTGTAATAAACTTATTAAATTGCGTTACCCACTGGTTTATCCCACTCGTGGTATACCATATGGTATTGCGTAGCATTTTAATAGCAAATGCTTCATGAAACTGGAATAGCAGACTGAGGCTTATATTTCCCGACTTTTGCGCAAATTCACGGGAAAGTTCAAGATGGTAATGGATTTTATTTTGAGCATCAGTTGGTTTTCCACTAATTAGGTAATGACCCAGTATTTCAATGCTTTTAGCGAAATGATATAGGGAAACTACTTCAGCTGCCCCATAAGGACGACTTTCTTCATTTACCTTATTGAGGAATTCTCCCTCGAAATCATTTTGCTCTTCCCTTAATGTATTAATTTGTTGGACTGCTTTATCAACATCTTTCCAATTTTCTTTTAAAATCAAACCAAGAATTGCCTTGAAGCTGCGCGTGAGTAAACGCTGATTCCAGTCATCAGCCGGAGTCAATTCTTCGTTAATGTGCATTCGCGATTTCAGATACTGACGAACGAAGTGCCAATGTTCTCCCAAATATCCAAAAGCAATCAATTTGAATTGCTCGTAGATGTAGTATTCACTTTCCGTTGAGGCCGAAAGCTGGCTTGCAATGTCAAAATAGGTAGTACAAAGCGCTTTGAATGGCTGCGAATCTCTGTTATCCCATAGTTCAATGATTTTCAACTCACAAAGCTCCTTCGCTTTTTCAAGTTGCCGGATATCCTCTTCTGAAAGTTCAACCGATTCAAATCGACTGGACAGCTTTCCCTTTTGAATGAGCACACCTATCCCAGTAAGCATGTCAGGATATGCCTGTTCAAGATGGTTATATTTTAGCTCAATGCTCATTCTTTGGTCTCATTTATAATTTTGAGCCAATCCGACTGCTTAACCGGAACGTACAATGCCAATAATTTTAATCCTGTTGGTTCCAGGATTTTATCTTTTATTCGGTGGTAACTTTCTGAAACATCTTCCTCAACCGGATCTGTGTCTCTTACCAATACACCCACCAGCTGGTAACTACCATGTGCAGTATAATAAGCCTTTACACTTGCATTAAAATCTTCTTTGAATTGATGGCCGTCTTCAAACAGTCTTGCTTTATTCTGTAGGTAACTTATTAGTATTCTGCGCTTTTCAGGCTGATCACACAAATCACAAAGCTGATTTTCCATACCATCCTGATAGGTCATTACCTGTGGAGGGTTGGCATTTTCAGATGAAGTTTTTACCTCGCCAAACAAAAAGAGTATTTGTCCATCTACTTCAATGAAACCGACCAAATCAGCCCCGGTTTTATTCCCCTTCGGATTGCGGGCATCTCTTAATTCATTCCAATGGAAACGGCACTGAAAATTTTCTTCCAGTACAATTTCAGCATAAGCCTCACCAATGCGAAAATTCTGAACATTTACTTCCTCGTTTTCCAAGGCTTGAATATCCGCCAATAGCTGATCGTTGGTATCAAAACCGGTATCTGATTTTAAAGTCTTTAAGCTATCAAGTAATTCTTCCCGATGCTCCCGATCAACAAGATTGTCTTTTACCGCTCCCTTTAAATGGTCATGGCACTCTTTTTCATCAAGGGTTGCTCCTTGATAATTGCGCAATGCAGTTTCGTTATGTTCATAAACTACATTCATTTCAACGCCTCCTTAATGATTTTCACCTCCTCCACACTATCCAGTGTTTCCAGGTTGTTGCGCACCGGGTGGTTGGGATCGTAGAGGCGCTCAAACTCGCTTTGGATGATGGCCAGCTTCTCCTCATCACTCATCTCATCGGTGATGGGCTTGAGGTCGCCTAAGTGGGGAAGGATTTGTTTGTTTGCAGATTGAACTTGATCTTTTAAAAGGATTTCATAGACCAACCCATCTATAACCAGCTCAAAATATTTTGACGTCAAATGATTTTTGGACTCATCCTTATACTTTCCCTTGAAGAAAGTAAGGTAATCCACAATTACATCAACAATTTCTTCGTAATCAGGAATAGGTTCAGGAATAGGGAGGTTTTCCAAAAAGGCCTTTTTGTATCTGTATTTACCTACCAATTCACCACCTGCATAAAAAATGCGGAAGAGAACGGTAATAGGTTCTGAGTTAAGAAATGCTGTAAGCCATTTTAAATTATTACCTGTAATAAGGAAGGCAGTGGCTTCAGGGTAATATCTGTCAGTGTCATAATAAAATTGAGGCTCCGAAACTATTTCTGAAAAGATTATCTTTTCTTTCTCAGCTTCTGCAAGGAACGCACAGTTTCGAAGGTTTGTCCAGTGATCTCCTTTATCTGCACGAGTTCTTATTTTATCTGGAAATGACTCTAAATATTTTAATAGATAAGGAAAGTCTTCTTGGACTTTAATTCTTGGTATTTGATTTCTTCTGTCACCGTTATGGGTATTTATTAAAAAGAGATCGTGATAATTGCAATAATATTTTCTTGTATCTCTTCCTCTTAAAATTGGCTTAATAATTTCAGATAGCTCTGGTTCCTTATTTGTCAGTTTATTCTTTGTCTCTCTACTAATTATGAAAGCATCGTTAAATCCAGTCAATACACCTCGATAAATATTTAGGTTTAGTGCTTTTATTTTTTTGCCAGTATTTTCAAGCTTCTTTTTAATTGATATCAACTCTGGAGTGGAAATCGCCCACACTTCCTCTGTGAAATAGTCAAGAGAAATGGCGTTTTCTTCAAAATACTGGTCTAAGGATTGGCCATTCAGTTTACCACGAGCCATTTGACACCCTTCAAACTGACCTTGAAACCTAGCATTTTGAAAAAGCAATATGTTGGAGTGGACTATTGCAGATGAAAACACCATTTCCTGGCCAAAATCAAACAGCAGTTTTGGATTAGTTTGGGTAAGGAAATATTGTCGTGTGGATTTTCCGTAGTTGGCTCGTAACCATTTATTGGAAGTGATGTAACATAGGTGTCCTCCTTTCGCTAAGATGTTATTTCCCTTTTCATAAAACAACTCGTAAATATCACCTGATGAGGAGAATGTCTTGAATTGCAGTTTACTTAATGTCTTTTTTAACTGTTCATCAAGTTTCGAAATCTGAACATAAGGCGGGTTTCCAATCACCAAATCAAATCCCTTACGGCCTTTCGTGAAAATCTCAGAAAACTCATAACGATAATCAAAATCTACCTGATACCCTAGGCCTTTTGCTGAGTTTTGATATATTGGGTCCAAGAGATCACGAACTTGTTTTCGGATTTTCTCCTTTTCATTATGATCGGTTTCCGTGAGCATTTTTTCTTTAAGGCGCTCAACTTTTTCAAGAACGGATGTGCGACCTACAGAGTCAAACAGGAATCCTACCAAGGAATCACCTTTTACAATTTTATAATCCAGGTTAGGGAGGGCTTCAATGGTCTCATAATCTTCTTCATCCACAATCATGGATAGCCACAAGCGCAGGCGGGCAATATCAATGGCGCTGGCGTCAATGTCCACCCCGTAAATGCTTTCCTGGATGGCGTGGCGCTTAAAAGCGTATGATGAGTGATGAGTGATGAGTGATGAGTGGTTGCTTATATATGTGTGCAGCACCTGGCGTGCGGTTACGATTTCGTGGAGCAGGCCTACTGGGAATGCGCCTGATCCAATGGCCGGGTCACAGATTTTGATGTCGGCCAATGCTTTGTCTAAAGTTTTGGCGTTATTGCGAATGCTTTCCGGTAATTTGTACTTGTAGCTATCCGTTTCTTTCCCCTTTCCGGTCACTGTGGTTTCATGCTCCAGCACCAGGTGCCCGTGCCGGATAAACTGTTCTATATCCTCTTTGGGTACCCGGATGTCACCTTTATTTTCTACCTCAATTTTGAGGTTTCCCTTCTTGTCGCTGCTACCCCCGAACAAATTGGTTTGATCTGAATCAATGGATTGATAGCTCTCTGTGTAATGGTTTACCGTATTGTCTAAGTAGTGAATCAGGCTTTCCTGGCACATGTAGTGCACAATTTCACGGGGTGTGTAAAATGCACCTTTGCTTTTGCGGTCGGTAACATCCAGTAAGTTTTCAAATACTTTTCCCAGCATTTCCGGGTCAACGGCTACTTCTTTTTCCAGCGGTTCATCTTCCCGTATGGTAAAGTTGTAGCGGTCGAATACATCCAGAATGCCCGTGCCTTTGTCTCCGGCTTTGGTCTTCTCATCGGGGTTGCTGAAAAGGTGGTTATTAATGTTCAGGTTAAGTGTATCCCAATTCTCATAATCGGCCTCAAACAAGCCTCCGTTCAGGAAAGGGATTTTGCAGCCAAGATTTTTATTAAAATACTTGATGCCTTCATCATTGTGTTCCTTGGCCAGTGCGTCATAAAAGAGAAAGCGCAGAAAGTCGTTGAAGTAGCTGCCTCCATCATCATTAATCTCATCAAATTTCTTCCGTAAGAAGTTTTTAGGGCCTTCGCCCATCTTTTGATCTTTCGGAACACCCAGCCAGCCTTTCTTTTGCAGGAAATAAAGGAAGACGATCTGGCCTAACAGCTTTTTGACAAAACGCACCGGATCGAGGCCTTCTTTTTCCAGTGTTTCGGTCAGTGCTGCGTTTTCGGTAAGCTTGAGGTAGAGTTCCTTATATTGCTCGTAAAACTCATCGGTGACCCTCTCAATACTAAAGGCGCCTTCCACGCTGCCATCCCCGTCTTTTTCTTTAATGATGAGCGGGTTGCTATGGTCATTGACCAAAAGTGGCAGCAACTGTTTTTGAGCAGTATGGGCGTTTTCGTTTTCACCAACCAGGAAAGAGAAGCGTCTGGCGGGGACAATTTCCTCTTTCGCTTTGATCGTTCCCATTTCTGTGCGTTCCTGTTCGATGTCAATTTTCACCAGTGATAACCGCCATTCCGTTCCGTCATCTTCCTTGGAATAGAAGGCAACAAGGGCATAGTACTTATCAAAGTTTTTCAAGTGGCGAACCACAAAGTTTCTCAGGGCAGTTCGGGTGCGTTCGAGTTTATTCACCGATCGGGTTTGGACAATCAGAATGTCCATTGGTTCACCTTCGGGATCGGTGTATTTCCCTATACGCTTGTAATGGGCTATATGGTCGCGAAATGCTTCAGGAATCAGATTGCCGCTGTAACTATTGTCACGCGGTTCAAACTCGTTGAGCAGGTTTCTGACAAACAATTCAAATTGCTCCTGATCGAAACGGGAGTTGAGTACTTGTTTGATGTAGCGTTGTGCCTGCTGTTTCTCCATTGTCTGAACTGTGATTTATTTGATTTGTGGATTACCTTGATTCTTTTGCCTGAATTTTTTGTTCTGGACACGCTTAAACTCAAGGCTTCGGGCACCAAAGTTGATTAGAAGACCTATTTCCAGATCGTAGGCTTCCAGGTAATTGATCGCCTGAGCCAGGTGTACATCCTCCAGTAGAACGAGAGCTTTTAACTCAACTGATACGCATCCTTCAACCAAGAAGTCTACTCTTCTTGTACCAATTTGTTGATTCTTGTAATAAATTGGCATTTCGTATTCCCGATTAAAGGAAATTCCTTGCTCTGCCATTTCAATTTCCAATGCTCTCTGATAAATGACTTCCTGGAAACCATTGCCCAATGCAGAGTGAACCGTCATGGCACAGCCAATGATTTTTCCAGTCAATTCAGAGTATTTATGTTCTTCTTTAATCATAATCCATCAATTCATCACCAAAATCAAAGTTCAGACAATTAAATATCCACTTAAAATAACTTCTCTGGCAATGGGTGATTTTCCATTGTGTATATCATCCACAGCCACTGAACGAATATGCCTTTGAAGGATGTGGAGCATTTGCAGCGGATCATCTTCTTTCTCTAACTCCTTTTTAATCTTCTGAGCAGTCTTTTTGGCCATTAATCCTTGTTGGATCATTTGTTTTACGCCCAAAATGAATTCCTCATCCGAATCCGTAAAGCCCTTGTATCTTCGAAAGGCTACATCCTTCATGCGTTTTTCAATGTACTTCACATTGGAAGCCCCGCCCTTAACCTTGTCTTCTTCGCCTTGCGTAGTGTCCAGTTCAAACCGGACTTTGTTCGTGTCCAACATGTGGAAGTACTTCTCCGATGGAATTGAAGCGCGTTTGGTTTCCGGCTTACATTCCAGCAAATTCACCGCATCAAAAAAGGTGATCTCTTCCGATTCACCGCCTTGGTTGGAATAAAATTTCTTGAGTTTTCCTAAACGGAAGAAGGTAACCAACTTATCCTTTTCAACTGTGGTCGTTTTTCTCCCGGAGCGTGCCTTTTTGGGCAATTTTTTTATCTTCTCAAAAAGGTCAGGGTCTTTATCCCTGAGGTTCCGCATCATTTCCAAATACTTCAACTCCGAATCTCCTTCCTCATCTTCACCGGTGTATGCTTTTTTGTTGTTCAGGGTGTCAAACAATTGCTGACTACTTACTTCTTCGCCATCAGATAGATACTTTGCATCTTCACCCAAAATATCATGAAACATTTGTATTTTGTTGGTGATGTTCAATTCAAGACCGAGATGCTCATCAGAATGGGTGGTAGGGAAGAAGTTGAAAATGTAAACATTGGAGTGCTTTGTGCCCAGGCGATTCACACGACCGGCCCTTTGCAAAACTCGGGTGGGATTCCAGGGTAAATCATAGTTGACTAAAATATTGGAACGATGCAGGTTGATCCCTTCTGCCAAAATATCCGTGGCAATGAGTATGCGTAGATCTTTTGAAGGGGTTTTTGAGTTCGGGTCAAAATTGTCAAGGATTATATCCCTGGCAATAGTGTGCTTCGAAGTAAGCTGCTTATCGGTATGCCTTCCTCCCTCACTGGAATAAAACATAACTTGTCCGGGAAATTGATCAATCAAGTGCTCATAAAGGTAATCACCCGTTTCTTTGGATTCTGTAAAAACCACCAATTGCTTTTTCTTTAACCTCTCGTGTTTCTTGAGTTCTTGGATGAATGTCGAAAGCTTGGGGTCTTCATCCACATTTTTCCATAGTGTCCAAACCTGCTTCAAGACTTCTAAGTCATGCTGCAAATCAGTCAAGAAGTCCTTTCTGAAATCCTTTGATTCGTACTTCTGTGCCTTTTCTTCTTCAACGGCTTTTTCCAGCTTATCAAAGTCATCATTATCCAATAGGTCATAAACATTGACTTTTTTGCTGATATAAACAGTGCCATCATTGTACATATTGATGAAGCGCTCATAAGATTTGATGAAACGCTGTACACTTTGTTTGAAGGCATAAAACGAGCTTTCCAGGCGTTTTACCAAAATGCCCTTCATAAAGCCTCCAACGTTTCGTTGTTGCTGCTTTTCAAATTCAGTCAAACCTTTATTGCCCGTGTAATAAAGCAATGGAATGTATCGTGCGTAGCGGAACTCAGCCAATGACTGAATGGTACTTTTGAAGATACGTTCTAACTCTCCTTCATATTCATAGATGATTTTCTGGGGATCACCCATTTCAGGAAAAGCTAGACCTTGCTGTTGAATGTCTTTTTTGAAAAAGTTGACAACATCATTTCGGGTTCTTCGAACCATGACATGTTTCAAAACCTTCTCACGAATCTCTTTGGAAACTTCCCGGATCATTTCCTGGTATTCCGGATCATGCTTTTCGAACTTTTTCAGTTTTTTCCGAAGTCCATTAAAAAACTTCTCAAGGTTAATTATTCCGGGTATATTGGAGTTTTTGGGAGCCTGAAACAGTTTGAGCTGAGCGAAGATGTCGTTAATGGTGTTGTTTAGGGGAGTGGCAGTAACCAAAATGACTTTCTTGCCCCGGCAGATGTCCAGCAAGTCAGCATACGATTGTGTGGCTTCATTTCTAAATCGGTGTGCTTCATCCACTACAATATAATCCCAGCGATCAATTCCTTTTCGAATAATGTGTTCGAGCTTTCCGAGGGATTCAACTTTAGCAGGTACTCTAAAATCCATTAAGCTTTGTTCCCAGTATTCTTTCAGAACGGGAGGACAGATAACCAATATTTTACCTCTCAGTTGCTGAAGCAGTTGAGCCGCAATGAATGTTTTGCCAAGTCCGACCACATCAGCAAGGAACACCCCATTATATTCCTCCAGCTTTTTCATGGCCTGCCTTACCGCTTGTTCTTGGTAATCAAGTTTTAAAAACCCCTCAGGTAGGAAAGATTCAAAATTTTCTTCCAGATTAATGTCCTCCTGCATGTACTCGTAAATGAGTTTCAAGTAGAGTTCATAGGGTTGGATTGAATCGTTGAGCCATGTTTTATTTTTTACTGCATCAACAAACTCCTCAGAAATATCAACAGCATCTTTCCAGAGATTCTCAAACTGATCCAGCGCATAATCGACATCTCTCCGGTCTTTAAGCTGCACATTGAATTCTCTGTTTGCAACTAAACCAGAAAGCGAAAAATTACTTGAACCGGTGATCACAGAACCATATTCCTTATCATCTTCATGGTACCGGCTGATGTAGACTTTGGCGTGAATGTTTCTAGAGGGATAGGCTTTTATCTCAAGCTTTTTCCCGTTCCCTCTTTGTTTGATGTCAGCATCTTTGTTCTGACAGTCAGTCTGAAGAAATTCGATAAATTTTCTGATCCCTATTTCAAGTCTTTTGTCTACTTCGTTTGATTTTTCAATTTCTTTAATCAGGTTCTTCTGGTATTCCTTTTTAGCATTTGCATGAGAATCAAAATCCATTACCGTTTGGTTTTGGTATTCATTGATAGTCTTATATGATTCCTCATCAACACCAAGCCCAACAAGGATTCTTGTTTTATCCACCTGCTCAATAGCTTCATACATTTGATAAAAGCCGGATGAACAGAAATAGCCAACTAACACATCAAAGTATTGGGTGTCTTTGAGTGTCCTCATGAACCTGTCCAACAATGTAGAACCAGGTTCATTGGTAAAAAATGTAGTATCCGTATGTAAATCTGTTCTATTCAAGTTTTTTCAATCTTTTTTTACTTGGTCAAGTGCTTTTATCCCATAGGTTTCATCTTTCACAATAGGGTATATGCTATCCGAGAGCCACAGTACAGTCAGTTCCTGTTCACTCGACTCAAGCACTTTTGCCAGTTTTAAAATATGCTCTCTCTTGCAGCTTTTTTCTCCTCTCTCTATCTTGCTTATCATAGCAGTGTCGATTTCAAGATGTGCTGCAACTTCTCGTAGGAGCATACCTTTTTTCTCCCTTAACTCCCTGAGCTTTTGACCTAACATATCTTGTAATTAAAGCACTTGTACATAATGGTCAAATCTATGAATTATTTTGGGATTTTGTTAATCGAGCGCAGGCAAAATTGCACTCTTTTGCAAAGCTTTGGTTGAGCGTTGGCTTGTGCGGCTTTGCAAATGTGTGCAATGCGTGTTGGCAGAAATTTTCAAAAATGCGAAGCGGGGGCTTTTTCTTTTTTCTTCTTTGTCAGTCGTCAGTTTTTTTGTCCGGTTGCACTGTCGGTCAAATCGAGTTAGTCCGATATGAAAGTCAGTCTGTGGCACGATATGTCTGTCGTTACTCGTCATTGTCAATGTGTCCGTTGTCTTTTTTTGCATGTGCCCCAACTTGTAATTACAAGTTATATTATATATTTTTGTATTAACTGATCCATAATCATATAAATTATATTCTGACTATTTTTCTTCTTACATATAATTACAAGTAAGAATCAACAGACTGGCGTAGATTAACGAATCATTACTTTACTGTAATCATGGCAACACCGGTAATAATGCCTAAACAAGGGCAATCAGTTGAAAGCTGCATAATAACCCGATGGTTTAAGAACACAGGTGACAGGGTAATAAAAAACGACATTCTTCTTTCATACGAGACCGACAAGGCTGCCTTCGATCTTGAATCTCCTGCTGATGGTATTCTTCTTGAGATATTTTTCGGCGAAGGCGACGAAGTACCTGTATTACAGAATATTGCAGTGATAGGCAGAAAAGAGGAAGCAATTGACCTCTTCAATCCGGCCGCTGCAAAAAGTGATAAAGAAAAGCCTGAAGAGGTAACAGACGAAATAAATAAAGAATCACAGGCATCTTCATCCACTACCCTGTCTGACAGTATTATTTCTCCGAAAGAAAAAAGGATAAGGATATCCCCACGGGCCAGATGTCTGGCAGAAGAAAACACAATAAACATAGATCAGATCAAGGGCAGCGGACCAAATGGCAGAATAATAGTAAGAGATGTAGAAGCTTTCCTTTCCGGATCTGCAAAAGAGAATATCCGGTCACATGCCACGGCCTTCGACTATAAAGACCAGCCTTTGAGCAATATACGTAAGTTGATTGCAAAAACAATGCATACCTCATTACAAAATTCTGCCCAGCTGACTCACCATATGAGTGCTGATGCCAGAAACTTGCTTAAAGCCAGGAAAACTATCAAGGAGAATATTTCAACAGGTTCAGGCCGGCAGGATATCTCTCTTAATGACATGGTCTGCTGGTGTGTCATTAAAGCCCTGAAAAAATTTCCTTATATCAACAGCCATTTTCTTGGAGAGAGTATCAGGCTCTTCAGTGATATACACCTGGGTATTGCCGTTGATACGCCGAGAGGCTTAATGGTCCCTGTCGTGATGAAAGCCGACAATATGGACCTCGATCGTCTTTCAGAAGAGATAGCTTCTCTGGCTGAAGCCTCCAGAAAAGGAAGTATCAGTCCGGAACTGATCCAAAACACTTCTGCTACATTCACTGTATCCAACCTTGGCAGTTACGGAGTCGAGATGTTTACTCCGGTAATAAACCTTCCCCAGACAGCCATTCTTGGAGTATGCACGATAATAAACCGTCCTGCCGACCTGGGAGACAGCACTTTCGGCTTCGTTCCATACCTGGGCCTGTCTTTGACATACGACCACCGGGCAATAGACGGAGGACCTGCGTCACTCTTCCTGAAAGAAATAAAAAAACAAATCGAAAATTTTACACTTGAGACTTTTTAGAACAGAATTATCTTAATCTATATCGTCTTATTTTTAAATAATTAGTAAAATGCCAAAAAATCAGAATCTCATCCCGCAGATCATCAGGAAACCACATTTCATTGAATTCGGGAAAATACCTGTCAACCAGTACAATAAAACGATTGAAGAAGAAAGGGACAATTTCAGTAACGACGATCTGGTCAGGATATACCGTGATATGGTTATTATCAGGGAGTTTGAAAGTATGCTCAACCTTATAAAAACCACGAATGAATATAATGGGATCATTTATAATCATCCCGGACCTGCTCATCTGTCAATCGGGCAGGAGGCTGCCTCCGTAGGGATGGCATACGATCTCGGAGTTGATGATTATATTCTGGGGTCTCACCGCAGTCATGGAGAGATACTGGCTAAAGGTCTGTCGGCCATACACAAACTGCATGAAGAAACTCTTTATTCCATAATGAAGAACTATTTCGGGGGTAACGCTTTAAAGGTTGTTGAGGAGGGTCACACGGGCAACATTAAGGATCTTGCTGTCCATTTTCTTTTGTACGGGGCTCTTGCGGAAATATTTGCCAGGGAAAATGGTTTCAACAAAGGCCTTGGAGGTTCTATGCATGCATTTTTCACACCATTTGGTATCTATCCCAATAATGCCATTGTAGGAGGTTCCGGTGATATATCTGTTGGTGCAGCCTTATATAAAAAGATAAACAAAAAACCGGGTATTGTGGTATGCAATATAGGAGATGCTTCAACAGGTTGCGGCCCTGTATGGGAAGGCATCTGTTTTGCCACCATGGATCAGTACAGGACACTGTGGAAAGGTGAATACAATGGAGGCTTACCTCTCATTTTCAACTTTATGAATAACCTGTATGGAATGGGTGGTCAGACAATGGGTGAAACAATGGGTTTTGGCATACTGGCGAGGCTGGGTGCCGGTGTTAATCCTGAGATGATGCATGCAGAACGTGTCGACGGATATAATCCTCTGGCGGTCATTGATGCCTTCCGGAGAAAAATGAAAATACTGAGTGAGAAAAAAGGACCTGTTCTGCTTGACACTCTTACATACAGGATCAGCGGCCATTCACCTTCAGATGCATCATCATACAGGTCAAAAGATGAAATTGAAGCATGGGAGAAAGAAGATTCAATCCTCTCTTACGGCAGTTCACTTATAAGAACGGGTATAGCAGATCAGGATCAGCTTAAAACTATTCAGAATGAGGCGGGTAAACTGATGACTCATATTCTTGGATTGGCAGTAGATGATAAAGTTTCGCCCCGTATTGACCTCATTAATGATCCTGACGCTATTGGCAGAATGATGTTTTCTAATTGTTCTGTTGATAAGATGGAAGAGAGGGCACCTGAAGTACTGATTCCAATGGAGGAAAATCCAAGAGTTAAATCCATCAGGAACAAAGTAAGATATTATAAAGACAAAGAAGGCAGGGATGTCTCCAAAGCCAGAATTTTTCAGTTGCGTGATGGTATTTTTGAAGCTGTTATTGACAGGTTTTATAAAGATCCCACTCTTGTTGCCTGGGGAGAAGAGAACCGTGACTGGGGTGGTGCCTTTGCCGTATACCGCGGTTTAACAGAAGCTCTTCCCTACCACAGACTTTTCAATTCTCCCATCTCTGAAGGAGCGATAGTAGGAACAGCGATAGGATATGGTATGTGCGGAGGCAGGGTCATTGCCGAAATAATGTATTGTGATTTTCTTGGCAGATCGGGTGACGAAGTTTTTAACCAGCTCCCCAAATGGCAGTCCATGAGCGGTAACCTCATCAAAATGCCGGTTGTCATAAGGGTCTCCGTCGGATCAAAATACGGTGCACAGCATTCTCAGGACTGGTCATCTCTCACAGCCCATATACCGGGTCTTAAAGTTGTGTTCCCGGCTACACCCTATGATGCAAAAGGTCTTATGAATACAGCCTTACAGGGAACTGATCCGGTGATCTTCTTCGAGAGTCAAAGGATATATGATAAAGGTGAAATGTTCCATGAAACAGGTGTTCCTGAAGGGTATTATGAAATACCTTTCGGAGAACCCGATATAAAAAGAGAGGGCAAAGATATTACAATATTGTCCATTGGAGCTACACTGTATCAGGTATTGAAAGCAGCTGATATCCTCCGGGAACAATATGGATTGAGTACTGAAATAATTGATGCACGGACACTTGTTCCCTTTAACTATGCCCCTGTAATTGAATCAGTTAAAAAGACAGGAAAAATTGTTCTTGTCAGCGATGCTTCTTCAAGAGGATCATTTATCAAAGAGTTAGCTCAGTCAATAACAGAACTGGCCTTTGACTATCTTGATGCTCCTCCTGTTACCATAGGGTCGCGTAACTGGATAACTCCGTCATATGAGATGGAACAATTCTTTTTCCCCCAGCCTGAATGGATACTGGATGCTATTAATGAGAAAATAATACCTTTAAAAGGGCATAAATCCCGTCATGATTATTCTTCTGAAAAAATAATCTTATTAAATAAAGAGGGGGTCTGAAACAAATGATTTCTATTATTATTTTCTATTTTTATCATGTCAACATGATTAAAAAATATATATATGATAGAAAAAATAAAAGCGAAAAGAGGGTTCATCATCGACATGGATGGTGTTATATACCACGGCAACAGGCTCTTACCCGGCGTTACCGCTTTCATTGAATGGATGGAAAATAACGGAAAGGAGTATCTTTTCCTGACTAATTCCAGTGAAAGGACTCCTAAAGAGCTTCATGAGAAACTTAAGAGACTGGGGTTAAAGGTAAATGAGGATCACTTTTATACCAGTGCTTTGGCCACAGCTGGTTTTCTTGCCAGTCAGACCCCTAATGGCAGTGCTTTCATAATAGGCGACGCAGGGCTTATTCATGCATTGTACAGTGCTGGGTACACTATGAACAATGTGAATCCCGACTATGTTGTTGTGGGAGAAACGCACGGGTACAACTTTGAGAAAATAGAGATTGCAGTAAACCTGGTAATGAAAGGGGCCAGGCTTATAGGAACAAACTCTGATGTAAGCGGCCCTATAGAAAATGGTATTACTCCATCTACAAAGGCCCTTATCGCCCCAATTGAAATAGCTACCGGGAAAAAAGCCTATTTTGTTGGTAAACCAAATCCGTTAATGATGAGGATAGCTTTAAAAAACCTGGGAGTAAAGAGAGAGGAAGCTGTAGTCATTGGCGACCGTATGGATACAGACATAAGATGCGGTCTGGAATCAGAAATTGATACACTTCTTGTACTAAGTGGTATAACAAACGAAGAAGATATTGATAAATTCCCTTATCGTCCCCATTTTGTTCTTAACGGACTTATTGACCTCATTTGAAAATCACACTTATGAAAGGAAGGCTCAGATATAAAAATGAGCGGAAAGAAGTTGCCCGTTTCATGCGCCGTCTATACAGGCAGGGGCTGACTACCACGTCGGGTGGCAATATCAGTAAACGTCTCCCTGATGATGTTATACTGATAACTCCTTCTGCCACTGACAAGGGTAAAATGAAATGGAAAGAGGTAGGTATAGTTACAATAAAAGGCCGCAATCTCACTCCCGGCATTAAGCTTTCCATAGAATCTGCCATGCATCTGGGTATATACAAAAAGAATCCTGATGTATCAGCTGTCATCCATGCTCATCCTGTTTTTGCTTCTTCTTTTACTGCAATGGACACAGAAATAAACACATGCCTTACTGCCGAGGCTCGTGTTATATGCGGGAAACCCATGTTTGTCCCCTATAAATTAATGGGGACACCTGAACTGGCAGCCTGTGTTGCTGACAATTCAGTTCTGGCGGATGTTCTTCTTCTGGAAAACCACGGCATAATAACTTATGGTAACAGTCTGCTCAATGCTTTCGACAAACTTGAAGTTCTTGAAAATGCTGCCAAAATGACTCTGATAACAAAAATGACGGGAAACATCAGGGAAATGAGTTCGTCACAGGTACAGGAAATAGACAGACTCTATGGCCACAGAAAAGAAATAACACAAACATAAAAATTAATATTATGAACAAAAGAAAACTGGGAAAATCCGATCTTCAGATAACTGAAATAGCTTTCGGGGCCTGGGCCATAGGTGGCTGGCAATGGGGAGGAGCTGATGCTAATGATGCCATTAAGGCTGTTGAAACTGCTATTGACCACGGAATGACTACTATAGACACTGCTTCAGTCTATGGTTTTGGTTTGAGTGAAGAGCTGGTTGGGAAAGCCGTCGCAGGAAAAAGGGATAATGTTGAGATACTCACAAAATTCGGTATGTCATGGGATGAACCTAAAGGTTCTTTTTTCTTCACATCAAAAGATAATTCAGGTAAGACAGTTGATATCTATAAGTATTCTTCAAAAGAAAAAGTATTGAAGGATTGTGAAGATAGTCTGCGGCGTCTTAAAACCGATTATATTGATCTCTTCCAGATACACTGGCCTGACCCTACTACTCCTGTTTCCGAAACAATGGAAGCTTTGGAAATTCTTGTAAGTCAGGGGAAGATACGAGCAGGAGGAGTATGTAACTACTCGTCGGATCTGCTGGCTGAAGCTTCCGGTAATTTCACTGTTGCTTCCAATCAGGTGCCATACAGTATGGTCAGACGTGAGATTGAAAAGGATATCGTTCCTCTCTGTCTTGAAAAAAACATTGGCATACTTGCCTATTCTCCAATGCAACGCGGATTATTGACCGGTAAATTTAAACCAGGGCATGTCTTCAGAGAAGGAGACAGCAGGCCTGACACAGCATATTACAAGGAACCTAATTTTTCTGAAATACTGAAATTCCTTGAAAAGATAAAACCTGTAGCAGAGGGTTATAATGCTACATTATCCCAACTTGTTCTCAACTGGACCATTCAACAGCCGGGAATAACATGCGCGCTGGCTGGTGCAAGAAACGCAGAACAGACAATGGAAAACATAGGAGCTGCAAACTTTAACATCAGTTCTTCTGATATAAGCTTAATAAATACTTATCTGTCAGAAATGGTCATAGACACAAACATCTGACACCTCTATATGACTTTTCGGTACAGGCATTGTCAAAACAAATATCCTCTTGTGGCAAATATTCTGCCTGATGGTACATGTTATCCGATCAATAAAATATAAATTTTAAAACAGTACTGTATAGTGAAAAATAATTTTTTAAAAGATTTCCCCTGGTACAATGAGTTAAAACAATGTATGAACGGGAATTCATCCCCTCCTTACAGAGAAACAAACAGTCACATTCACACTCCTTACTCGTTTAGTTCATTTGACAGTATGGATACTATTTTTTCAATGGCCCTTAATGAGAATATTTCAGTGCTTGGCATCAATGATTTCTTTGTCACTGACGGATATGAAGCATTCCATAATGGCTGTCTGGAAAACAATATTTTCCCGCTTTTTAATATTGAATTCATTGGTTTGCTGAAAGAAGAACAGAAAAAGGGCATAAGGATCAATGATCCGAATAATCCCGGACGAGTTTATTTCTGTGGAAAGGGACTTGATTTCCCTCATAATCCCGGTCTGATAAATAAATGGACTCTGCAGAAATTAAAAAAGGAATCGCAGAGCCAGATTAAAGCTATGATAAACAAGCTTAACAGCCTCATGGAATCCATAGACAAGTCGCTTACTATAAGTTATGAAAGTGTAAAAACCAAATATGCAAAAGAACTGGTGCGTGAAAGACATCTTGCCAAAGCGGTCAGGCAACTGGCTATTGATACTTACAGCAGTCCAGACGAGCAAATAAGGTTTATTGAAGCCCTCTATGGAGGGAAAAAATCAAAATTTTCTATCGAAGATAATGTACTTCTTGAAAATGAGATAAGATCTAATCTGCTGAAGACAGGAGGAGTCGCTTATATTGAAGAAAATAACAATTCTTTTCCTGAACTGAAAAAGATCATCAAATTAATAACCTCTTTAGGGGGTATACCCTGTTATCCTGTTCTTCTTGATGACCCATCCGGCAAATTTACCCAGTTTGAAAATGACACAGGGAAACTTCATTTAGCTCTTTCTTCCATGGGAATAGGGTGTATTGAGCTCATTCCCGGACGTAATGAACTGTCAATCCTCAAAGATTTTGTAAATTTCTTTGACAATAAGGGTTATCTGATAACTTTCGGAAGCGAGCATAATACACCGGAGCTTGCTCCACTGACTATTACTGCCCGTGGTTCAGTCCCTCTTGATGAAACGCTTAAAGAGATAGCCTGGAACGGAGCATGTGTCATTGCTGCTCACCAATATTTGCGGGCACACGGCCGTCAGGGATATGTGCTGACCGACGGAAAGCTGAGTATAGGACAAAAAGAAGATCTTACAGAACTGGGGAAAAATGTTATTGAATATTATCTAAACAAAAGAAATTAATGAATCAGTATATCAATGACCTGACAGATATCTCAAGGTTCTACGGAGCAAGCATGGATTATGTGATAGCTGGTGGAGGCAATTCATCTTACAAAGATGATAAGACTCTGTGGATAAAAGCCAGCGGAGAAGCTCTTGCAGAGCTTACTGAAGAAGGACTGGTCGCTCTTGACCGTGATAAACTGAAAAAGATATCAACTGAAAAATACTCAGATGATCCAATGACACGCGAAGAACAGGTCAAAAACGACCTTTACGCCAGTATTATTGATCATTCAAAGGAGAAAAGACCTTCAGTCGAAACCTCCCTGCATGATCTGATCCGTTACCGCTACGTGGTCCACCTTCATCCTTCGTTAATTAATGGTATACTGTGCAGCCGGAATGCAAAGAATCTTATTGCACATATCTTCGGGGAAAAGGCTCTCTTCGTCACTTATACCGATCCTGGCTATACCCTCTTTAAAAAGCTGGAAACAGAAATTACAGAGTTCCGGAAAAATTTCTCATCCGATCCAAAAATGATCTTTCTTGAGAATCATGGTGTATTTGTTGCAGCTGACACTACTAAAGAGATCAGGGAAATATACGATTACATTTTCAAAAAAACTGAAGAAAGGACAGAACCTATCTCAAATGTGCAGGAGCTCCCTTATAATTCTTTATTGCACAAAGCATTACCCGGAATACGAATGCTCCTGACAAAAGACAGTATCAAGGTCATACGGCATCGTCACAACACCCTGATCTCAAAATACTATTCCAGTCAGCAGGATTTTCACAACATATCATTGCCTCTTATACCTGATGTCATTGTTTATTGTAAAGCCAGATATCTGTATATTGATCAATCGTCAACAGCTGACAGGATACTGGAATCTCTCAGGATACAGCTCCCAAGGTTTATAAATGAGTACGGTTATCTGCCAAAAATAATTGTTATAAAAGATATGGGAGTATTTGCAATAGAGGAAAATGTTACTGCGGCAGAGACTTCACTTGATGTTTTTGAAGATAATATCAGAATATGTCATTATGCTTTGCAGAACGGAGGCATAAAATTTCTTACACCGGAACAGACTGATTTTATTGACAAGTGGGAAGTGGAAAACTACAGGAGGAAAGCGGTTAAGCCAGTGAGAAGCGGCAGCAGGCTGGAAAACAGGATAGCTGTCATAACAGGTGGAGCCCAGGGCTTTGGAGAAGGCATTGCCTCCTCCTTATTCAGTCTCGGTCTTAATATTGTAATTGCTGATGTTAACGATGAAGCAGGACAAAAGCTTATTTCACGGCTTAACAATACAAAAAACTCAAAGAACAGGGCTGTTTTCATCAGAACAGATGTCAGTGATCCGGTTTCTGTAAAAGACCTTATCTGTCATACTGTAAGGGAATTCGGAGGACTAGATCTCATGATCAGCAATGCAGGCATCTTAAAAGCCGGGGGACTTGATGAGATTGAGCCTGATGTGTTCACAAAAACCACCTTTATCAATTATAATGGCTATTTCTACTGTGCCAAATATGCTTCTGAAGTAATGAAACAACAGAATCAGGAAAAACCTGACTATTTTACTGATATTATTCAAATCAATTCCAAGTCTGGTTTGCGTGGCAGTAAAAAGAATTTTGCCTATTCAGGGGGGAAATTCGGGGGAATAGGATTGACTCAGTCCTTTGCTCTTGAACTGGCTCCCTTCAGGATCAAAGTCAATTCTATTTGTCCGGGTAATTTTTATGAAGGTCCTTTATGGTCGGATCCCCATAACGGACTTTTCGTCCAGTATCTGAAAACAGGTAAAGTACCGGGAGCTAAAAGCATTGATGATGTCAGAAAATTTTACGAAGATCAGGTACCAATGAAAAGGGGTTGTAAAATGGAAGATATCTTAAAGGCTTTGCTATATGTTATTGATCAGGAATATGAGACAGGCCAGGCTGTCCCTGTTACAGGGGGGCAGGTGATGCTGGGATGATATCATGCCGATAAAATCATTTATTATATAATGAAAACCAAAGCAGTAAGAATATATGGCAAAAGGGATCTCAGACTTGAGGAATTTGAGCTACCTCCCATGCAGGAAGATGAGATACTTGCTCAGGTAATATCCGACAGTCTTTGTATGTCGTCATATAAAGCTGCACAGCAGGGGTCTGATCACAAACGTGTTCCCCCTGATATAAGCATCAATCCAACTATTATAGGTCATGAGTTTTCAGGGATCATTCTGGATGTAGGTAAAAAGTGGAAACATAAGTTCAGTAAAGGGCAAAAATTCTCTATTCAACCTGCCATGCCTCAGACAGGATCCCTGGATGCTCCCGGTTATTCTTTCCGTTATACAGGAGGAGATGCTACTTATATAATCATCCCTGATATTGTTATGAAAGCCGGCTGCCTGCTTCCTTATGAAGGAGAGGCTTTTTACCCGGCTTCTCTCTCAGAACCAATGTCGTGCATAATAGGTGCTTTCAATGCCAGCTATCATACTCGTCCGGGAATATACAAGCATATCATGGGTATACGGCCCCGTGGCAGGATGGCTATTCTTGCAGGTGTAGGACCAATGGGACTTGGAGCTATTGATTATGCTGTTCACCGTGACATAAGGCCTGAGCTACTTGTTGTTACTGATATAGACAATAACAGACTGATAAGAGCAGCCAGGCTCTTTTCACCTGAACATGCAGCTGAAAGAGGAGTAAAACTTGTATATGCCAATACCGGAGGGATAACGGACCCTGTGAAATATCTCCTGGAAATATCAGGAAATAAGGGTTATGATGATGTTTTTGTATTTGCTCCGGTAAAAAGTGTTATTGAGCAGGGTGATGCTATTCTCGGCTTTGACGGATGCCTGAATTTTTTTGCCGGTCCGTCCAGCACTGACTTCCGGGCAGAGATGAATTTCTATAATGTACATTACTCCTTTACCCATATAACAGGTACATCAGGAGGTAATACCGATGATATGATAAAATCACTCGATCTCATGAGTACCGGAAAAATTAATCCGGCTGTAATGATAACTCATGTTGGAGGTCTGGATTCAGTTATCCCGGCAACACTTAATCTTCCCAATATACCAGGAGGCAAAAAACTTGTCTACACTAACATTTCCCTGCCACTGACAGCTTTGAGTGACCTTCCGGAACTGGGAAAACATAACCCCTTATTTTCAGGTCTCAACGAAATTGTTTCGGGAAATAACTTTATCTGGTCTGTTGAAGCAGAAAAGTATCTCCTGGCAAATGCACGTCCAATCTGATATGTATCCTGACACACGGAATTATTGCCGGCTGTTTATTCGTAAATATTAATAGCCTGCATCTTTTCGGGCTGAAACAAATTTTTCAGCAAAGGAATGAGAGATATAATTATCGTAACTCAGACAAGTATCTGTGGCAAAATCGACCGCTACGGAAATAATTTCCCTCCACTCCTCTTCTCCAAGTAATTTAAGCTGATCAGGTGTTATTTTTCTGTAAAAAAGAGATGATAACATACCTGCATTAAAATTATCTCCGGCACCGATGGTACTGAGAGGTTCTATTTCCTTTACAGGAAATTTACCAGAGAATGATGAAGATCTCACATAGACTCCTTTTGTATTTGCTGTATAGACAAGACAACTGCAATAGTTTTTTACTGCGTCCCAGGCATTATCGGCATCATAAACCCCGAAAATATTAATAAAATCTTCATCAGAACCTCTGACCAGACTACTCATCTTCATATTTTCAACAATGTAAGGTTTCAGCCTTTCAAGTTCATGGATATGTACTCTCCTGAAATTCGGATCATATAATATCAGACTTCCGTTTTTTTTCGCTTTACTAATGAAATTGACTATTTTTTTTCTTATTGAAGGTAATATTGCATAGAATGAGCCATATTGCAGATAATCATCTTTTTCGGTAGCAGGAAGATCTGAATTAAGTCTTTCTGCAGAAAGATCTTTATAAAAAGTATAGTGTGCCTCATTCTTTTCATCCAGAAAAGCAATGGCCAGAGAGGTATTTTTATCTTTAAAACGGTGAACAAGTGATGTGTTAACACCATTGGCATTTAGGAATTTATCTATCACATCTCCCACATCATCCTTTCCATATTCGCTTATAAAAGATACCGGAAGACCTATTCTGCCAAGTGAAACCATACTATTGAGAACTGATCCTCCGGGTTTTGAAGCCTGTGGATCACCATCTTTAAAAATAATATCAAGCACTGTTTCTCCTATACCATATATCTTTCCCATATTTTTTAATCTGATAGTATTAAACGGAATTTTCGCCTGCAGATAAATTATTATGACAAGTAAAACACAATAACATAACATTTTTATCAAACATCATTTTCAGTGCCATATTTAATATGCTGCAAGTAAAAGGCAAAGTAACATAAATGAATTACAATATGATGTTATATTTGTATTAAAAATAAAAAGGTTCTTATGAAAACAATGATGCTGACTTCGATAAGGCAGATGGAAATGAAAGATGTTCCGGATCCTTATGTAAATGGCCCTCATGATGTTATCATCAAAATGAAAGTTGCAGGGATTTGCGGATCTGATATTCATTATTATGTATGGGGTAATATTGGTTCTCAGGTTGTGAAGTATCCTTTCACTGTTGGGCACGAAGGGTCAGGTGTAGTAGTTGAAACAGGGCCGGATGTAACAACTCTTAAACCTGGCGACAAAGTAGCTATTGATCCTGCCATGCCCTGTTTTAAATGTGATCAATGTCTGTCAGGCAGGTCCAATACCTGTCGTAATCTCAAATTCCTGGGCTGTCCCGGTCAGGCTGAAGGCTTATTATCTGAATACATTGTAATGCCGGAGAGCAGTTGTATAAAACTGCCGGATAATCTCAACTATGATCATGGAGCTATATCAGAACCCTTATCTATTGGTATTTATTCTGTCAGAAAAGCCGGAGGTGTCAAAGGTCTGAGGATTGGTATTCTCGGATTTGGTCCTATTGGGATGAGTGTGATGCTTGCTGCCGGAGCAGAAGGAGCAGAATCTGTTTATGTTACTGATAAGATTCCTGAGCGTCTGGCCATAGCATCGAAGGAAGGAGCCGACTGGACCGGTAATCCGTCAGAAGACAATATAGTTGACATTATAAACAAACGCGAACCGCTCGGACTGGATGTGGTTTTTGAATGTTGCGGACAACAGGAAGCACTTGACCAGGCAGTTGAAGTAATGAAGCCAGGAGGAAAAATAATTGTCGTTGGTATCCCTGATCTGAAAAACTGGTTGCTTAAAGTCGACAGAACAAGAAGATATGAAAACAGTATCCATTTCATCAGAAGACAAATTGATTGTGTTGAACCTGCTATTGAACTAATGGGATCCGGCTCTATAGATGTAAAAAATATGGTCACACACCGGTTCACTCTTGAAGAGACGAAAGAAGCATTCGATTTAGTGGCCGATTATCGTGACGGCGTAATGAAAGCCATGATTGACATTGATGAATCTCTTTAACTGAAAAACAATATCTTCCCGTAATAATATAATCTTTTAACTATCTGCTTATTGCATGAAGGGTATTTCAACATTCAGAACTGATAAGCAGAAACAACTCAGATGAAGATCACTCTTCTACTTCTATAACAGTACGATATGACAAAGCTTCACCGCTGTCAGTAAGCCCTTGTATATTGATAATATAATCTGTAATGTAGTCCGGATTCCGGAATTCAAATGTTATCTTCCCGTCAGCATCAGGCTTTGCAGCCGGATTCCAGTAAAGGGTGTTCCTCAGATCAGGATCCCTGTTATCCTGTAATTCCTTGCTGTTATCGTCAGGTAACAGAAAACTACTAACAGGATCAGTCACCCGGTAAAAGAGCTTTACAGAGTTACCGGGAAGAGTAACATCGCTTAAGTCACATTTTTTTGTAAAAACATTCACTATTCCGTTGAATAAATATTCTCCAACCATGTATTTATCAAGAACCACCTCTATCTGTTCAACAGATTCCGGGTTAAGATTTGCAAAAACTGTAGCATCATTTATTATAACCCCATCAATAAAAATACCCGGGGGGCCATTGTAGGCCCTTCTATAAACAGGGTCAAGAATAAACATTTCAAAACCTGAATCTGTACGCTTCAATGTAACACCCGGAAGAAGTTCAAAAACAACCTCTTCCATTACCGGAAGCCTTATATAATCATCCATAATAATTTTTATATCCGGAATTCCGTAGAAATTTTTATTCACAGTAAGTGTATCTGATTTATTAACCGGTTCTTCAGCTAAAGATATTCTGAAGATATTGTTTAACTGATAATTGATACTCATTCTGGAAATATGCCGGGGAATATCCGTATCAATAATTACAGAATCAAAATATTGATAAAATGGTTCTGTAAAAGGGCTTTCCAGATCAATAATATTTTCCTGATCAGTATTTTCAGGTTTAATAATTATTTCCGCATTACTGTTTTTTAAAGGCAGCGGGAAAATAAAACTACCATCCGTTGCTGTTCGCGAATACCTAAATTCAGTTTTTTTACCAGGCAAAGAGATAAAAACAGTTTCGTTCTGAACAGGCATAAGTGTTTCTCTGTTAACCAGTTTCCCGGAGATATAATGATTTTCATTTTCAGGCATATACTTAATTTCCGGCAGATTATCCGATAATATTTTATCCCAGCTAAGCCACTTACTACCGGTGTTTCTCAGGAAGTCATTGATGAGTATATCCTCCCATCCTTCTGATAGCTCTTTCCGGATTTGATCGGGAATAAACCCGAACTCACTGCCAAATACCAGATAGTTGGCAATATCATTGTTTTCATTCTCAAAAGGTTCCGGAGTCACTGCAATACTAAGAGTCTGACCGGAAAGCGATGACAGAACATCCTGTTCAAAAGTTATATCAACAATATTTTTGCTCCCTGGTGTTGCATCTGTCTGAGCTTTAATTTTCAGAAAAGTTTTCTCTGAGGATCTGTTCAGAAGATAAGTCTCGAAAAATGGCCGGCCACGGGTATCGAAAAGTGTGAGATGGTTAATCCCCTTTGCAAGAGAGCTTTTGGGAATTACCACTCTGGTAATATCTGCAGAAAGGTTTATTTTTTCATTAACATCAATCACTCCGTGAGTCTGAACAAATAAATAACAGTATTTTTCTGTCTGTCCCGTTTCTGTTTCATGCGATTTGACAAGTATGACCAGTGAATCGGTGTTATTGACAATGTCAACGGGTTTTCTTTCTTTTTCAGTGGTCCCAGAGGGAGAAGAGTCTGTTTCTTTTTTAAGAAGACAATTAATCTCTGCTCTCCGTTTTACAGGACTTATATTAATAGCGTTGAAAACCGTTATCTGGCGGGTAAAGCAATTATGAGGAAAGAAGTTTTTCATATATCTGGTTCGGGCTCTGATCATATAATCACCACTGCTCAGAGTATCGGGCAACACTGCCATGCCTGCACCAGCTCCACTTTCGACCTTTACTTTTTTCTGTATTACAGGTTTGTTTTCACTGTTAAGAACCTCCAGATACACTATCCGGCTCAATACGGAAGGGTTCATACTTAACCTGTCGATGACCCTGGCATTGAACCAGATTATTTCTCCGGCGATATATTCATCTCTGTCTGTATGAATGTAAACTTCCTCCCATGGCACATTATGGCAATAATTGATAAACTTTTCAGTGATACTGCTCTGTATACTGTCCTGCCCTTTTGAATGAAGAGTTAAAAGACAAAGAGCCGACAGCAGCAATATTTTCTTTATGTTTTTAATCATTATTAGTTTATTCTTCATCTTCGTGCCAAAAAGATGGTTCAACATCTGTTCCTCTTAATCTGCAATCAGCGCAATCCTCAAATCTGGTCAACATCCAGTATTCCACCGGACCGTCATACTGGTGGTCTATTATCCAGTAAAGACTGCCCAGACCCTGTATATCTTCCAGTCTGTAAACCTTCTTATATGGACAATCAGCATAACGGTCTGTTAATCCCTCAAAGTGATCTTTTATAAATATCCGTTTTGATGTTACGGAAGAAACACTGAAATAACCGAGTACCATCTCTGCAGAGTCATCTGTACAATACATGTTGCCTGCTATTGACATAGGCACCACATCATAGAGGCTTCCAACGTTTTCAGCCATATTCTGTACTTTTTGCCAGTAATCATATTCCTGACCGGTAATGGAATATTGATTAACCAGAATACTGTATTTAACTTCAAATCTGTCGGAATAAGGGGGTATATAATAAAGAGGGAACCCTTTAATTTTGCTTTCAGACATGAGCGAAGTGCTCTTGATCCTGATATACTGTGAGTTCTGTGTAATCCAGCAAATACGGTGTTCTACCGAATCGTATGGAAGATGGAATTCCCAGGTCTCTGTAAAATCCCATCTGAAATTTCTACATTTATTAAAAGGATCCTGTGTGTCCAGTAGTATCTGACAAGCATTCACAGTACCGAAATGAGAGTCCTCATCCACTTTCTCATAATATACAGAGTCAATTGGTGGAACCTGGATCAGTTCGATGAATGGTGATTCAAAGACATGATTATTTTCTCCGGGTCTGTTGTTATTAATTATCAGTTTATATTCTCTCCCCACCTCTCCCTGAAACTGCTCAGGATCAGTTTCATATAATCCGGGTTTATTTTCTGTTAAATTAAATACATTATCCAGATCATCTTTGATGATCACGCTACAGTTTCTATAAGGTCTCTCTATATTTTCTCTTTCCAGGGGTACCGATCTGGTAAGTCGGACACTGTTAACACCGTACAGATCGGTTATCATTCCGCTCACAACGAGCATATCCATTTCTTCCTCTGCCTCAGGAAAAAAAGGTGTAATGCAGTTTCCTGTCAGAAATATCAATAGCAGAAATATGAACAGTCTTAATATTTTCATTTATTTAAAAAATCAAAACTTAGTGTAAGAGAAGGGATTGCTCTTCCAAATATTGAAAGTTTATACCCTCTCACAGTATGTTTATCGCTCAGGAAAAAGATGCTGTAGGCATTTTGTCTCGAGAGTACATTATAAACAGAAAATGTCCAGTGGGGATTTACCAGTTTTCTTGCTTTCAGATTTCCGCTTATTTTTACAGAGAGGTCAAGTCTTGAATAAGATGGTATTCTATACTTATTTCTTTCAGAATACTGTATAAGAAGGGCATCATTCATGTAATAAGTTGCCACCGGGTATGTAACAGGCCGGCCTGTAGTCCATGTATAATTTGCAGACAAACTAAAGCGTCTGGATATCAAATAATTAAAACTCAAAACAAGGTCATTTGGCCTGTCCACATTAGAAGGGAACCAACGACCTTCATTGATAATCTCTTCCCTGTAAGATCCTGTGGTTCTGAGGAAAGTTCTTGAGAAAGTATATCCTGCATTGAAACGTACTTTTCCCACAGGTTTTTTTATTGAAAGTTCCAGACCATAAGCTTTTCCTCTTGCATCAACAACATCTGCCTCTGCATTATCGATCATGACAAGCTTTGTTCCACTTTTAAAATCGAATGCATTTCTCATGACTTTATAATAAATCTCTGCAGATGCTTCTATTTTGTTCCCGAACATCATCCTGTAATAGCCGGCAGCATATTGATCTCCGATAAGGGGTTTTATATAATAATCGGACAGTTTCCAGGTATCGGTAGGAGATATGGACACAGTATTTGATAAGAGATGGATATATTGCCGGGTACGGTTATAGTTTATTTTCACAGAACTGTTTTCGCTTGTCCGGATATTTACAGATGCTCTTAATTCAGGCCCCATATAGGTTTTCATTATCTGTCCTTTCCCGAAAGTCAGGGTATCCATAACAGAGTACTTACTTCTGGTTATTCCCGGAGCATAGATCAGCACCGGCTTCCCTCCCATTACTGAAAAAGATGATAAACGTATCCCTGTATTCAGGGATATAAATTGATTCAGGTTTATTTTATCTTCAAAATATAGAGCTCCTTCCAAAGCTCTTTCTTTTTCAATACACTTTGGGATAAGCAAAGAGGAGTCTGAAGCCGGTAAATAATCCCCGGGATTAACAGTGTAATGAGTCATTTCGAGACCATAATTCATCTGGTGGCGTCCTTCATAAATATTAAAATCGGCATTTATTCCCGTACTGTTAATTTTATGTGACATAACAAAGCTTTCTTCAGGAGGTGATTTGCCTGAAACGTCGTAATTGTAGTTACTGTTGTTTGCAGTAAGCACAGAAAAAAACCTGTTATTGAAAAAATGCTGCCATTTTACAGCAACGATCCTGTTATTAAAACTATAAAGTGTATCGGAATTAAATTTGAAAGCGTCGTGACTGATGTAAGAAGATAATTCAAATTTATTTTTGTCATCAGGATCATAAGATATCTTGGCATTCAAATCGTAGAAACCTGCCCTGCTATTTCTTATGGCTTCATCTTCCATAAGCCTTAAAACCCAGTTGGAATATGTTGTGCGACCTGCGAGGATAAACGAGGCAGTATCTTTTTTCAAAGGACCTTCAAGAAGGATATGTGTTGTAACAGGACTGATACCGGCATTGCCGTAAAACTGTCGTTTGTTTCCCTTTCTGGTTTCAATATCCAGTACCGAGGATAACCTGCCTCCGTAGCGAGCAGGCATTCCTCCTTTATAAAGTGTTACATCCTTAATGACATCTGAATTTACGGCTGAAAAAAAACCAAAAAAATGGGAAGAATTATATACCGGTGCACCATAGAGGAGAATAAGATTCTGATCAGAGGCTCCTCCTCTGACATTAAAGCCGACAGCACCTTCTCCTATTGACTGGACACCTGTCACCAGAAGCATACTTTTTATTATATCTGCTTCACCCATTGAGGTAGGCATTACTCCAAAAGTGGCCATATCGATTTTCTCTACCCCCACTTCCGTTCTCTGGAGTATAACGCTTCTGTTGGCAGTGATAACTGCTTCTCTCAATGGGACCAGAGTACTGCTCATTTCAACATCCATCTCACCGCTGGAAAAAATATTCAGATGAACACTTTTCTCCTTCATCCCGATATAAGAAAATCTTACCACATGCGATCCTCTTGGGATGGTAAGAGAATAAAAACCATACTGATTAGACATAGTGCCGGCAGACAACTTCTCAATATAAACCGTAGCTCCCGAAACAGGCTCTCCCGTCTGATTATTTTTTATGTAACCCGAAACAGTTACTTTACCAGGTAATTTGCCAAGAGAAGGATTGCCTACATTGAAAAACATAACAGCTTCTTCGCCTGTTTGCTCCTGAATAAAATTATCATCTTCCGGTTCTATATAGTTTTCTTCTTCATCAGCCGGCCCTTCATGGACTTTAACAGCAAGATCCCCGGTAATAAAAACATTCTTTCTGTCATCAATATAATAATGGACAGAATCATTCCTGGTAAGAGAATCAAGCAAAACATTCAACAGGACAGGTTGGCCATAATCTCCCAGTACAATATCTTCTACCCATTCATCCTTAAAGAAAAACCTGACACTATCCTCCCTTTCAACTTCATATACAAATTGCTCAAAGGAGAGTCCTGAATAATTAAAATCCACAACGATTTTTTCCTGTGCTGAGAGACCCGAAAAAGGTGGGAGCCAGATGAGAAGACAAAGGACAAATAAGTTAACTGTAGCTCTCACGGTTCAGCCCTCAGATTATCACAATATTCAATAAGTGCCATAAAACTATCCGGATCTTTTCTTGATAAAGATATTTTGTTATGCCTCAGGAAGTCTTTTATTTCATCTTTATATTCAGGAAACAGGTTTATCACATCTCTTTTCTTTCTGAGCAGATACATTTTACTGCCTTTTTCCAGATAAATATGTTGTATCAGGGTAAAAAGATCATATTTATTATCAACTGCCAAAAGGAGAATTTCTTTCCTGAATTTAACATATAACTTCAAACGTCCATTGTAAAGAATATTCAGGTAACCATTTCTTTTCGAAATATTGTACTCATCCTTCTTTATGAAATCATACTGCCTGTTATTGTACCAGAGGGTAAAGGCATCAATATTTTCTTTATTCAGGCTGAGAATAACACCCTGAGGAGTCATTATCTGCAGTTCATCATTATATATGTCATATCTCAGGCTGGCATCCTCAAACACTCTGTCCCCAATGCTCACATTTCCTGTAAGAAAATCATTGCTGAAAAGAAACTGATCACCTTTTGTAGCTGAATAGAGATTCCTCCATATCTTCCCGTTATACAGAATCTGTTGTTCTGCACTGTGTCGACTTACTACAGATTGTGGATCTTTTTGAAAGATATCTGATGAATAGCAAGCCTCTGAAGACGATACAATCAATATCAGTAGTAAAAAGCCTGTGCTTAGAAACTCCGTATGACGACTAATCATTGTCTGATATGATATAACTGTCAATTAACAAACCGGCCTGAAGATTTTCGCATGCTAAAGTCAACTACAATAAAGGATTAATTAATTGTTGACAATTAAGTGAAACAAAATATTTCAAACAGGCCTGTTTATTTGAGCTACCAAATTACCAAAGAATCTACAGAATTACAAACGAAGCGTTTTATTGCTGTTGTTGATGCAAAATTCTCTGTTTATAGATACGGCTTTCCAGTATTTCAGAATAACGCAGGGCCAGTTTAATATTATAGTCGGCATAGGCTTTTCTGGCCCATTCCAGTGCACTATGGAGATCACCGTTTATTTCATTAATAATCCCCATGTTATAACAGGCTCTTCCGGCCACTTTTCTTTTGGGATTGTCTGTCTCTTCTTCCCACAGCAGACCTGCCTCATCCCAATTTCCGAGAATAGCTTTTCGTCTGGCTACTTTGAAATTATTACTTCCTTTCACAAAATAATCTCTTTCGACACGCAGACTAACGGGTAACAATCTGAATGCATATTCATGCCCTGCAACATAACTAACCTCCTTAACGGCATCTTTACGTTTGATCAATCCACCGGCAGCCACTTCAGGATTGATCCCTCTTCCGGAATATACTACCGATTCCACATGGCTGTATTCATCGGCAATAACCCTGTTCAGAGGATCATAGATACGCCATCCGGTTTTAACGATTGTTTCCATATTGGCCAAATGTTCAAGTGCAGGAACCATGATCCCAATAGCTGTTTTAAGATCAACTTTCTGAGTAGAATAATTGATCACGGCATCAGTGTCGTAATACTCAAGTGAGAAAATAGCATCCACATTGTTTTCCCGGCAAATCATATCTATGATATCCCATCGTAAAGGTTCCGGAAAATTACCCTTTCGGGGAGTTCTGAAATCGATATCATTCAATAGTCTTACATCATTGAATCTTCCGTTGTTAACCAATTCATCAGCAAAGCCTTTAATACATTCACCCGCTCCTTCTTTATCCAGATCGGCACCCTCCAGGGTAATTATTCTTTCAAGCCGGTCAAGACCTTTTGTTTCATCAGTAGGCATACTCCTGTCTATGACACCCGGTTTTGCTATATCTTTGGATAAAGCAACAGGAGCAGGATCAATCACACTGATATACAATTCGTTAGTCTTACACGATACTGTAAGTGCTATGACAAGTAATAAATAAAACACTCTTTTCATCTTTCTGATGCAAAATTTGTAAGGTAATTAATGCTTTCCTTACAGTATACTGAAGTGCTTATTATTCTGTTTCATTTTTAGTCATTTATTTCTGTCACCCTTATGTTTTTAAGAGCAGCCGTTGTGTACCATGATGCTATTCCGAATGGTTTGGATAACTCTACCTCAGGCCTCACTGACAAGACATCATTTTCCGATCTCACGTAATTTACAACCATCTCATCATCTATAAAGGCTTGTATTGTATCTTTCTTAACAATGAGGCCGATATGATACCAACGGTTTCTCTCAAACAGTTTATAGGAAGTTGTCTGGTTTTCTGAAGCATCCTTTTTATTTATACTGCTCAGTCCGACAGTTGTGCCTGCCCAGCCACCGACAATAAGTGAACATGATTCTTTGCCGACGGGGAAAGTCATTCCGCAAAAGAAATCATTTCCTGCAACTCTTTTAGCTTCAAGAGAAACCTTGTAGTTCATGTCAGGGAAATATCTTTTCCATGTTATTCCCGTACAACCATCCCCCATACCGAGTATTATCTGACCGCCGCTTACATTCACCGGCCCCTGGGGACCGAAATTTGTTATCTCCCAGCCATCAAGAGACACTCCGTTAAAGAGCCATGTACTGTCAGTTTTAACAACAGGTTCTTCCATGGGAGGCGTTTCCTGCACCGGCGGACCGGATGTATTACGACATGATCCCACAGAAAGGCATATTGCCATTATGATCATCAAGACGAAAACAATATTTTTGTGTGTCATATATTTTTGATTTACGAAAGGAAGGGATATAAATATCATTCTTCAGGTTTTTTTATTTCCCTTACCGGATTATCAATAATGTCAAAATCAGGCAGAGTTCCTTTATTATCTGTAGCTCTTAATTGTTCCAGTTTTCTTCCTGCCGGTAATACCCTGCTTTCCCATGACCCTGCTGCATCGTTAAACCCTTTTAAAGCTGCTTTCAGGCCCGCACCCACTCGGCCAAAATGATCAGCGAAGACTGATACTCTTCCATAAAGATCACTTGCTGCATTCATTATCTTCACTGCATTTTCCGTCATATCATGCTGCTGCCACGACATTGCCACCGATTTGAGGATAACAATCAGAGTAGTAGGAGTCGCAAGTATTATTTTATTGTTCATAGCGTCCTGTAACAGGGCTTTGTCGGTCATCAGGGCAACATTGAAAGCTGATTCGACTTCCATGTAAAGAACAACGAAATCAGGGGAATTTTTAAACTGTGACCAGTATTGTTTTTTACTTAATTTATTAATATGATCACGAAGATCACGTGCATGTTTTGTAAACAATTTTGTTCTTAATATTTCATCATCTGTCTCAAGAGCATCCAGATAAGCATCGAGTGGCAGTTTGGAATCGACCACCACATGGCTGTTACCAGGCAGATTGATGATCATATCAGGTTTCATGGACGTTTCTTCTCCTCCCGCATAAGCCTGTTCCAGAAAATCACAGTGTTCCGACATTCCCGAGAACTCCACCACCCGTTTAAGGCCTATCTCACCCCATCGGCCTCTGACTCTGGGGTTCCTCAGGGCATTGACAAGGGCTCCTGTCTCTTTTTGCAGACTAATACTAGTAGATCTCAGGTTGGAAAGCATCTCAGACACCTGTCCGAATGTCTCTCTCGAACCTTTCTCAAGTTCCTCAATACGTTTTTTATATGTATCTATTGATTCCCTGACAGGCTTGAGCATCTCAGCTATAGCTGATTTCCTTTCATCAAGGTTACCTTCCGCTTCTTTTATCTGTACTTCCAGTTGCGATTTTGCCAGATCAAGGAATTGTTTATTGTTCTGTAATAAAGCATCAGAAGCAGCCGCTTTGAATGTGTTCAGCATAGCACTTTTCACTTCCTCCAGGCTCTTCTCCTGAGCTTCTACCCTGGCTTCCAGAACACTTTTTTGCCTTGCCAGTTCATGGATCTCCGCATTTTTTGAAGAGAGTCTCGAATTCATTACATACCTGGTAATAACCCAGGCCAGTATGACACCTACAAAAAATGTTCCTGTCATGTAAAAAATTATATCCATCAATAAGCCTTTCTCTTTTTGTGGTGATCTTCAAATTTAAAAGTTTTACCTCAATACCTACGGAAAAAGCCTGTAAATTTATATCTTAGCCAAAGGAAACCGTATGATCCATGAAAAATATACACCCTCATAATCACCCCCTTACATGTGATTTCTTCATTATTTAACATTTCATGACATCATAAATGAGCGAAAATTATCTAACTGAAACTATAAACAAATGAAGATAAAAATAAGTGATTATCCGACTTTTAACAAAGAGTGGGATAAAGAAAAGACAAAAAAGAAGACTAAAAAAATGCTGAAACGCATCGGAGAGCTTCAGTATAAAATGTACGCACAAAACAAATACTCTCTGCTGATCATTTTTCAGGGGACTGATGCTTCGGGGAAAGATGGTCTGACAAGAGGTCTTCTCAAATACTGCAATCCGGTGGTATTTGAAGTGGACAGCTTTAAAAAACCTACTCAGGAAGAATATGCTCACGATTTTCTGTGGAGGATACATAAACTCACTCCGGGGAAAGGTAAAACAAATATCTTCATCAGATCGCATTATGAGGATATCCTTGTTCCCTCAGTTGAAAAATATTTCTCTCCCGCACTCATTGAAGAACGCTATCAGCTCATCAATGCTTTTGAAAAAACCATTGAACACAACGGCACAAAAGTGCTTAAGTTCTTCCTGAATGTGTCAAAAGAAACCCAGAAAGAGCGGCTTAACGAACGCATTGAGCTGAAGGAAAAACATTGGAAACACAAGGACGGTGACTGGGATACACGGGAAAAATTTGATGATTATATGTCTGAATACGAAAAGATAATAAACAGATGTAACGACATTCCCTGGCATATTGTACCTGCTGATAAAAACTGGCAGAAACTATATGCCACTGCCGGGGTTGTCCTTGCTGCCCTTGAAGACCTTGATCTAAAATGGCCTGATCTGGTATCTGAAAAATTTAAAGCCGGAAGTCCTGAAAAGAGTTAGTTGACCTGTGAGATAAGAAAAAACTCCTTTCTTCTGTCCTGAATATGGGTGTTTCAGGTTGGCGTCTATTAGTCTGGTTAATAGTTATTGCATATCTTAAAAGGCAACTATCATTAGCTGTGCCAGGAAGATACGCAAAAACATCACCAGAGGGTACACAGTTGCATAGGCTATTGCCGGAGCTTCAGAATCTGTGATAGTATTGGCAAAAGCCAGAGCCGGAGGGTCGGTAGTACTGCCTGCAAGCAGACCGCACATTTCAAGATAATTCCTTCTGAAGAAAAACCGTCCGGCAAGTCCGACTGTCAAAACAGGGAAAAGGGTAATGACAGCTCCATAAGCCATCCAGATAAAACCGTCACCAGTTAGTAATGAAGGGATGAATTTCTCTCCGGCAGTGATACCTACACTTGCAAGAAAAAGGACTATCCCCATTTCACGGATCATATAATTGGCACTGGGTGTAGTATACGACACCAGTTGAAGCCGGTAACCATATCTGCTAAGTAAGATTGCTACTATCAGGGGACCACCGGCCAGACCAAGCTTCACCGGATGTATTACTCCCGGTATTTTAAAGGGAATACTTCCAAGAAGTACTCCAAGAAGGATACCAATAAAGATCGGTATTAAATTAGGCTCATCAAGTCGCCTTACAGAATCACCAAGTTCATTTGTGACCTTCTCAATAGATCCTTCATCACCAACAATGGTCAGCCTGTCTCCGGGCTGTAACCTTATTTCAGGAGATCCCAGAAATTCAATACCTGAACGGTATACTCTGGTGATATTGATATGATATCTTGTCCTCAGCTTCAATGATCCCAGTGATTTGCCAAATACATTCTTATTACTTACCAGTATTCTTCGTGAAACAAGTTTCCCCGACAAAGCAGTAAGATCAAGGTTACTCTTCACTCCAGCCCTGCTGATGATTTCCGGAATAATAGCCCGGGCTGCAACCACAAGTATTATATCTTTCTCATGTACAATAGTGTCCGGACCGGCTACCATTAATTCTCCATTATGCAAAACTCTGGAAATAACAAAACTATGGCCTGTGATCAAGGGTATGTCTCTGATAGCCACACCGCATAAATCCCTGTTGGTCACCATAATACTTATAGTGTCCGGCATTTTCTCTTCAGGATACTTATCCTTATTATAACTATCAAGCTCTTCTTTTGTATTTACTTTAAAGAGAACTCTTATAATGATCATTGTCAAAATAATACCCAGCACTCCAAATGGATATGCCACAGCATATCCCAGACTTATTTCCGGGATATCCGGAGTAATCCATATCTGTTCAAGAGCCTGTTGAGCTGCACCCAGGCCCGGAGTATTGGTAACTGCACCTGACATAACCCCAACGAGCATGTAAAGAGAAGTGCCTGTAATATAATGAATTGCAAGTGTTGTCACTGCCCCCAGGAAGACAACTGTCATTGCAAGCATATTGAGTGTTAAACCTCCTCTTCTGAAAGAGGAAAAAAATCCCGGTCCCACCTGTAGCCCTATTGAATAGACAAAAAGAATAAGACCGAAATCCTTGATAAATTCCACAACCTTCTCATCGGCAGAAAAACCAAAGTGCCCCAGGGCAATACCTGCAAACAGAACAAAGGTAATACCAAAAGAGACACCCCTGATCTTTATCCTGCCCAGCATTACTCCCAAAGAGATCACAATACAATAAATGAGTATCGTATGAGCAACAGATTCATCATAAAACAGATCGGATATCCAGTCCATGTAAAACCATCATTTTTGGTAAATGTATAAGAAATTATTCTTACAGAATATGATTTTACAGCTTTGACGAATGTAAAAATCTATATATTTACTAAGATTAATAATATGATATTTAATTTTTGTTCTATAACTTTCAAATAAATAACAATTTCAAGAGCAATTAAGACAACTTTAACCAATACTATTTATCATGGCTAATTTTTTAGATGAATTCATGAAGGACTATGGTTCTGAAGTGACCAGTCAATTATCTTCAAATCTGAATGTTGACAAGGGCACTGTTTCTAAGCTTATCCCTCAGTTAGCTCCGCTCATCATCAGCGGGCTTAAGAGGCAGAAGGATGATCGTGGTGGAGATGACAGGGTAAATCATATATTGAACAAGTACGGAGATCCATCTGTATTAAATAATATAAAAGATCTTGTAGCTTCAAAGACAAACGACAGTTCAGCTGATCCGAATTTAGGAGGCTTGCTGGGGCTTGGTGGAGGCACTACGGCAGCACAGGCCCTGAGCAAAAAGATGAATGTTGATTCTTCCGTAATTCAAAAAATGATTCCTGCCTTAGCACCTCTTATTCTGGGAGCTCTGACGAAAAAGAGGGACAACAGTTCTTCAGGAATACAAGGTGTGGGATCTTTACTTGATGCTAATGGAGACGGAAGCATAATAGATGATGTTGCCGGATTCCTTTTAAAGGGGGGAACAGCATCATCCGGAACAAGAAACAAAGGGATCCTGGGATCTATCCTGGGAGGTTTTCTGCGAAAATAACATGATCGTTACATGTAGAGCAGAATGCTTTTAAGCTCTTTTAAAGAAACCGTCTCATTATTCAGTAATGAGACGGTTCTCTTTTATACAAGCCCACTATCAAACTGCTTCAATAGTTGAAGGAGGTTTAGTGGCTATATTATAAGTAACGCTTACCACTCCCGGTACTTCTTCAATTATTGATGCAGCCAGTTTCGTTAGTAAGTCAAAAGGCAGATTTGTGGGAGACGCTGTCCGGGCATCTACACTATCCCAGCACCTTACTTCTATCTGCTGACCAAAATCGCGTTGCCCGTCACGCATACCTGTCACCCTGTCTTCATGAAGTATTGCCATATACTGAAATGCTCCCCTGTCACACAGCATCCTCTCCACCACAGTGGTGGCTTTTCTTACTGTTTCCAGCCGTTCTGCCGTTACTTCCCCTATTATTCTTGCTGCAAGAGCCGGACCAGGGAAAGGTATCCTGTTAAACAGCTCCGAGGGTAAACCGAGAGCTTTACCTACCATCCTCACTCCTTCCTTACGCAGCTCTATCAATGGCTCTATTATCTGATAACCAAATGTTTCCTGAGGATCAATGCCCAGCTGGGCAAAGACATTATGCTGCCTTTTTATCCCGGCTACCGTCTCATCAACATCCGTCAGAATAGTGCCCTGAAGAAGACATTTAGCCTTGCTTTCTTTTACTATCCTCCCAAAAACATCCTTGTAAAAAGTCCGTGTTATAGCTTCCCGTTTCTCTTCAGGATCTGTTATGCCCTTAAGAGCATTGATAAATTCTTCTCTGGCATCCACTATTTCAATATCAATACCCAGTTCATTGAAATAGCTTTTCACCATTTCAGGCTCTCCTTCCCTCATAAGTCCGTTCTGTATAAAAACAGTCCTGAGCCTCTTACCTATTGCCTTATGACCCAACATGGTTACAGTAGCTGAATCAACACCGCCGGAAAGTGCATTTATTGCTATGTTATCCCCTGTCTGTTCCCTTATCATTTTTGCTTTTTCTTCAATGAACTTTCCGGTATCCAGTTCATCTGCCTTAATTTCCTTAATCATAGTATCTGTTCTCTTTTGTTTATGATGAATCCAAATTTAAACATTTTACAGTTCTGAACTTTTTAATAATAATATTTTGTTTAAAAGTAAGAGTTTATTATTACCTTTGATATAAGGTATATCTCTTATGAACCTCAGCTGGTTACTTGAATACAAGATCAAGATCAACCGTTCCGGTCTGTGTTAACGGGTTGGATTTTTTTTCTATTAATCAAAATATCTTACTGGTGTGTTATTATTATGTTATTGGTGAAAATCGATAACTAATAACTACAATCCGTAATTAATAAAATTAAAAATATTCACTGATCTAAAATCTCATATTTATGGAAACACTGATCATAACCGGATCGGATCTTAAGATCACTGACGTGGTAAATGTTGCACGATATGGGCAAAAAGTGGAGCTGCATCCTGAAGTCCGGGAAAAAATCCTAAAGTGCAGGGCGATGCTGGAGAAAAAGATCCGTGCTCATGAGATCATGTATGGTGTCAATACAGGCATAGGTGAATTTTCCGAGATAGTACTTGACGACTCTCAGCTTATTGATTTCCAAAAGTATCTTATTTACAATCATGCAGCAGGAATAGGTGATCCTGCCTCCATCGAAACAGTCAGAGGAGCAATACTTGGCAGGATCAATGTACAGGCTCACGGCAATTCAGGTAACCGGCTCGAAATAACAGAAACGCTTGTTGAGATGCTGAATAAAGGTGTCACCCCCTTTGCCTGCCAGAAAGGGTCAGTAGGCGCCTGCGGGGATCTGGCCCCTATGGCACAGATTGCTCTTCTTCTTCTTGGTGAGGGGCAGGCATATTATAAAGGCAGTCTTATGGATGGAAGACTGGCCATGGAAGAAGCGGGAATAAAGATACCCGGTCTGCAGGCACGTGACGGACTTGCATGTATTAACGGGTCCAACATGCTCACGGCCATGAGCGCCATATGGCTTTTCGATGCCAATAACTGGCTTAAACAGGCTGAGATAGCTGCAGCTATGTCTCTCGAAGCCCTGAAAGCTAATATGAAACCCTATGAACCGCTGCTTCACGAAGCAAGAGGGTTCAGTGGAGCTATACGCAGTGCTGCTGCTATTAACAAATGTATTGCAGGAGGTGATCTGAAAGAAGGAAGGATCAAATCAAAGGTACAGGATGCTTACTCCATGAGATCAACACCCCAGGTCATCGGTGCTGCCCATGATATGCTGGCCTATGCCCGAAGTCAGGTTGAGACTGAACTGAACGGTGTTGGAGACAACCCCATCTTCTTCCCCGACAAAAACCTTCAGCTAACCGGAGCTAATTTTCAGGGATCACCGGTTAGCGTACCTATGGACATGGCAGGAGCATGTATAACGATGGTAAGTGTTTTATCGGAAAGACGGATGAACAGACTCAACAATCCCGCACTAAGTGTCGGATTACCCGATTTCCTTACTAAAGGAGCCGGTATGTTTTCCGGACTGATGCTGAGCCAGTATACTGCCGATACTCTTATTGTGGAACAAAGAATATTATCAGTACCGGCATCAATACAATCAATACCTGCAGCAGCCGATCAGGAAGACTTTGTCTCGATGGGCATGAACACAGCAATAAAAAATAATCAGATACTTGACTGTGCATACGGAATACTTGGGATAGAATTCATGGCTGCTGCCCAGGCACTTGACTTCAGAAAAAAAGAATACAGTTTCGGAAAAGGAGTTCAAAAAGCATGGGAGATAATACGTGAAAATGTAGAATTCCTCGATATTGACAGACCTCTTTACCCCGATCATACTACTATGAAAGAAGTGGTCAGATCATGCAAAATATTGACTGAAGTAGAGAAGACTGTCGGATATCTGGGTTAACTTATTTCTTAAGAGATCTGCTGTTCGATTAATATTTTATCAGTCCTGAACCACCTACTGATCCTGTACCTGGCTCTGAAAACTGGTAATCTGTTGCCGCATCTTATCAAAATGTGCCCCTTCCCAATAGATACGACCACAGCCCGGACACCTTTTGAATGTATCATAGAATTGTCTTGTCTTCGGTAAAAGCCTGTCTATGATATCCTCCTTATTTACCTTTACCAGCAGACTATTACATTCGGTACACCTTGTGAAAGGCTTCATGTTGTCTTTCAGATCAAACCTGACAAATAGTTCTCTCATCTGTTCTGCCGGAACAGACGACCTTATCCAATAACCATGAGTGACATTTTTATTCTTTAGTAAATTTCTGTCACGCGTTAATATAATCCTTTTGCCGGAAAGCGATAATTCAACTATCTCCCTGTCATCCAGGTTTTTATCATAATAAGTGTCAAAACCGCATAATCTGAGATACTTTGTAAGCTTTCCCAGATGAACATCGGCAATAAAACGTATCATCCTGAGAGGCCGGGCCCGCAAATGAGTTACTCCCGTGATATTCAGACTTTCAAATACAGGGTACACGGAAACATGATCCTTATCGCACAGTTTATATGAGAAATCAACAGAATTGCTGTTGACAAGTATCAGATCAACCTCTGGATGAGGCACCCCCAGAGATTCAACAATATCTTTCACAGAAGGATTTCCCTTAAAGGGACAGGGAAACAGGATTTTCTTTTTTGTCGAAGGGAGAAAATCATTTAACTCTTCATAAAATCTGAACCATGCCGTTTTAATAGTTTCCTGCACAGATAGATAGTGTAAGATTTCGTAACATATAATCAGAAAAAGAACCTACGCTAGGAAGACATTTCTGAAAGGATCATAAAAATCTCTCAGATAAAATTTCAGTCATATCATCAGTATCCAGTTTAACCGGATTATTTTTATTATCTGTTAAAGATGCTATTTCTCTGAGAGCATTTTCCTGTATCCCGCTTTTTTTCAATCCTGGCAGGGCCAACTGATCTGTAATATCATACAGGTAATCAACAAAGCCATCAATATAATAACTATCCGGACGTTTTTTTTCATCAAGAAAGATCTTTCCCAGCACAACATATTTCTTCAGGGCTGTATTATCCGGGCTTTTCGCCCTTAATCTGTTAACTATCACTTTATTGGCAGAGGCCATCAGTGTCCCGCACACCAGTCCGTGAGAAATATCAAACAATCCTCCTATTGATGATGCGAAACCATGGACAACCCCCAGTCCGGCATTTGCAAGACATATACCTGAGGTAAGGGCAGCGAAGGACATGTTTGTTCTTGCTTCAATATCATCACCATGGATAAATGCCGGGACAAGAGAAGACTTAAGTGCTTTCAGTCCTTCAAGGGCAAAAGCATCTGTGTATTCACAGGCCTTATCCGACAGATAAGCTTCAGTGAGCTGGGTAAAACAGTCCATTCCGCTGGCAGCAGTTACTGAGGGAGTACAACTCAGGGTGAGTTCAGGGTCAATAACTGCAATATCCGGTACCAGATTATCATGCCTCAGGGACTTTTTAAATCCGTTCTTTCCGGTACGTGAGATCACGGCATTTTTAGTAGCCTCACTGCCTGTTCCGGAAGTTGTTGGTACTGCAATAAATGGGACTTTGGTACCCGGGTGATCCTTTGTGCCTACCCCTTCAAGATAGACCTCCAGAGGATCATCCTTATACATCATGGCCGAAATAGCTTTCCCGGCATCAATAGCACTCCCTCCTCCAATACTTACAACAACATCAACAGGCAGTCTGCCATACTCTTTTACTGCTTTGTCAACCACATCCGGAGAAGGTTCACCGGATATTATAACTCTATGGTATATAATACCGTTCTCTTCAAGCCCGGCCGACAGTTTTTCAGATGCATCCGACTTAAGGAACGAATTCCTGCCCGTTACAAGCAGGATGGAATTACCATATCTCTTTATCAGTCCGGGAAGAAGGGCTATCTTACTTTTCCCGAAAAAAACCAAAGGCAGTTTTGCAAAATTAAAAGACTTTACCATTTTGAAGGGTCATCAGGCTGAAGAATATTATATCTCACTCCTTTACGAGGTTCCGCCATCATATCGGCTACTGTATCGCGCCACTTTTTATAATGAGGAGTCATCTTATGAGCAGATACTGCATCTTCCGATTCATAAGCTTCATAAAACATAAAACGGCAGGGATCATCTGCCTGTTGAACAAAATCAAATCTCAGATTACCCGGTTCGCTGACAGAGCCAAGGTGATTCTCATTGGAAGCCTTAATAAAACTTTCAACAGTTTCCGGTTTTACGTGAACATATACACAAGTTACTATCATAATAGTACAGTATTGTTTTATTTTCAAAATATCAGATCATAAAAATAATCATAAGATTCACAAAATTCAATTGCTGTGATAAACTCTTTATATCTTATTGATTTACAAATTGCAGCTCATAAGCATCAGTGGAATATTGCATTTTCTCAGATTATCAGATTTATATATATAAACAATTCCTGAAAAACTTCTTGTGTTCAAAATGACTATCCCTGTTTTACGAAAGTTAGTTTTTTGCTTTTAAAGTATGTATAAGAAAAACAGGATATGTAGATAGACTAAAAAGAGAAAAAAAAAAATTGACTTGAATTTCTATTTGATGTAACTTTAATGAAAATTCTGATTAGAAGTTAATTAAGGATAAGTGTCATGAAAAAATTAATCATTTTCTTATTTTTAATTCCTTTGATATCGCACGCACAAACCAAGGAAACGGTTTCAATATTCAACGGAGGAAATTGCACTGTAAGCTGTTTGGAGACATTCAGTAATGATTCTCTTGTTTCGGCCTATGTAATCTTTGAAGCAAAAGATGACAGATTGCCAACACTGAAAAATTATTTCACTGTATCTTATGACAAACCCTGCAATGTGTATAAGTTTCTAAATGAGCTGGAAGCGTTCTGTGGTATTGATTCTGTAAGTATCACAGAAATATGCAGACACAAAGTTGAAAAAATAAAGGGTTCAGCAGACCTGAAGGTTTACGATGAACGTGGAGTAATATTTCACCGTTTTTCACCCAAACTGATCTCAGGTATCAGGAATGAGTTAAATGAATGGGCTGAGAACAACAGCATCAAACTTGAGTAATCTGAATTAACAGTGAATAAGTAACGAATACAGGAACGCACCCGTGTCCCCGTATCATTCGGAAATTTCCGGAAAGGGTATGTATTTACCTGGAAAGAAGTGTTTTAACATCATGACTACTGGCGTAATCCATAGCTGATTTGTTTTTATTGTCCCTGATATACCTGTCAGCTCCTTTTTCCAGTAAGACCCGTACTACTTCAGTATTCCCGTTTTGTGAAGCAAAAATAAGAGCACTTTCTCCCTCATTACTTTTAAGATTCAATTCTGCCCCGTTATCAGCCAGCATTTTAACTATCTCAGTATAACCGTTCATAGAAGCAACCATGAGATCAGTAAACCTGGCCGTTCTGTTCCGGCTGAAACGGGCATCGGGTTTTATAGCCAGCTTCACAATGCCTATCTGGCCGCTTTTGGCTGCCCGAATAAAAGCTGTGGCTTTATCCGTATTACGAGACAGACTTTGATTTCCCGGATCATCTGACACCCGCACTGCTTCCAGAAGTCCGTTTTTATTATAAGCCAGCATAGCTGTCATCTTATCTCCATAATAATCATCATCGCTATATCCTTCATATAATGTCATCCTTATTCTTTCTGCCACTTCATCCGAAGCTGTTATAGAGAGAGCATATGCTCCGTCGTTTTCAGCACTGCTGGGTCTTGCTCCCTTGTTAAGCAATATTTTTACAACATCTGTATGTCCGTTCAGTGAAGCAAGGAAAAGAGCATTCGTTCCATCGGAAGATTCTGCATTTATTTCTGCATTATTGTCCAGCAACAATCTGACTATGTCTGAATGGCCATAAAGAGAGGCTGCCATAAGAGGTGTAGTCCCTTCAGTGTTTCTCTGATCAGGATCTGCACCCCTGCTCAGTAACAGAGATACTATATCCCGGAAGCCGTACAGAGAGGCCTGCATTAAAGCGGTAGTAACTTTACTGTCATCCTGCATATCTATTTTTGCTCCGTTATCAAGCAATAGTCTGACAATATCCAAATGTCCGTTTTCCGCTGCCAGCATAAGAGAAGTATATCCGTCAGATGCCTGCAGGTTAAGGTTTGCACCTTTTTCCAAAAATAACCTTACAATATCATTATGGCCGTTCTGTGAAGCGATCATGAGCGCAGTAAAACCGTCAACAGACTGTATGTCGACAGATATTCCCTTTTCGAGCAATAACTTCACTATCCTTGTATGACCATTGTATGCAGCATACATACCAGCAGTTACACCGTCTATAGCCTGCATATCCGGATCTGCTCCCCCTCTCAGAAGAATTTTACATACCGGTAGAAGACCTCTGGCAGAAGCATGCATCAGTAAGCTCTGATCATAGATATCAACATAATTGGGATTTTCAATATTACGTGCCAGATTTGATGCAGCAGAGGTGTTTTCAACATTAATGTAGTAGTACAGCCTTTCTTCATCGGATAGTTGCTGAGCCCCAAGATCACTATACGATACATTCAGCAGGAAAAAGGTAATGACCAATAATCGAATTGCCTTCATGTGTTTAAATTATTTGTTTTATCCTCAAAGTCATTCACCTGCAATTGTAAAAATACAAAAAAACAAAATTTTTTGTAACAATTTTAAACATAATTAACAGATACATAGATATAAAGGATGGTAACTGATTAATATTTCAGCACATAGAAAAAAGATGTTTTTTTTAGGATTTTCCCGGATAAGGTATGATTTATTCCTGTCCCTGGCCAAGGGCTTTGAATAATCTGAGTTTGAGGTTTTTTAACTGTGTCATGTCAGGCTGACGATTATCAACAGGCACATTGATTGTTTCATGAGCTGTTATTTCCACCGGAGGTCTGCTGAACACATAAATTTCCTCACCGAGCATCAGAGCTTCTTCAACATCATGAGTCACAAAGATTACAGTTCTTTTATCTGTTTTCCATATACGTGAAAAGGCCTTTATCATGTTTTGCTTCAATGCAATATCAAGTCCCTTTAAAGGTTCATCCATAAGTATTATATCGCTGTGGCATGCAAATGCACGGGCAATAGATACGCGCTGACGCATACCTCCACTGAGATGGGCAGGATAGTAATCAGCAAAACCTTCAAGATCAACAAGTTTTATGAGCCTGTCACTTTCTTTTCTCCTTTCTGTAAGAGTAATATCACGTGCCATTACAAACTCAATATTGTCCCTGACCGTTTTCCATGGTAATAAACGCGGATCCTGAAAAATATATGATAGTAATCTTCCGTCAAAACCCGATAAAAAACCGCTGTCAGGAGACACTATACCCCCCATGATATTCAGGAGTGTTGTCTTACCACATCCTGAAGGCCCAAGAATACAAGTAATTATATTCTCAGTAAATTGTATACTGAAATTTTTGTACAGGGTTATGTTACTGTAATCCTTATTAAGCCTGTCGATGTAAATGGACATAGTTAAAATTTCCAGTTAACGATTTTGTTTTCACTCCATCTTATAATTTTCTCAAAGCCATAGCTTAAGAGTACGGCAATTAATGTCCAGGCAATAACAGCATCCACTTTAAGAAAGGTCTGTTCAATATGCATGACAGTACCTATTCCGTATTTCGGCTGGCTGAGCACTTCTCCTATTATGATGGCTCTCCATCCTATACCCATGGCACTGGATGCTCCACTGATGATAAAAGGCATTATAGCGGGAATATACACCTCCCGTACTATCCTGCTCCGGCTTATCCGGTAGAACTTTGCCATTTCAAGAATATCTTTATCAACACTATGTATCCCGTCAATAACATTGGTACATATAAAAGGGAACATTGTAAGCAGTGCAATAAAAACCGGAACTGATCCAGCATTGAACCAGATCAGGGCAAGAAGAATAAGAGAGATGACAGGTACCGAACGTACTGTCACAAGAACAGGCCGGAGAAAAGCGTTGAAGCCCGGACTGATCCCCGCAAATATTCCCAGAAATAATCCCAGAAAAGCTGAAATCACAAAACCTGTTAGTCCGCGTAAGACAGTAGTGCCAATTATAAAAAGGAAATCAGTATCGGTAAAAAGTCTGACAACAGTTAACAGTGTTGCTTCGGGAGAAGGCAGGATGAGGGCAGAATCAAAACAGACCGCCAGTAGTTTCCATAACAGCAGCATGATGATCACCGATACAACACTCAGAAATTGTTCTTTAGTAAATAAAGTCTTCATCCGGCATCCTCCCTCCGATAATATCAGGATTCATTGCATAGAAAACATTCAGATAATCTGCAATCCCCTCTTTCAGGTCATTAGCCCTTTTAAAAACCATATTGGAACGAGGAATGGCATTTAAGGCCACCTCATAGTCCGGCAGTATACCATATTTTACAATGAGATGAGCTGCACTGTCAGGATTACTGTTAACCCAATAAACCGATCTGTCACAAGCCTTAATAATCTGCTCTGTCATTTCAGGTTCCCGGTCAACAAAACTGTCTTTTACCATAAAAGCTGTCTGGGCAACAGGGATACCCTGCAAGTCATTCCATTCGTCGTTCAGATCAAATATAATATGTACATTTTTGTTTCTTTTCATGACAAGACTGACAAGAGGTTCGGATATAACCCCAAGTTCTGCCTGTCCTGCAGCCACTGCATTGGCCAGGTCAATATGTGTGGGAAATCTGTAATCCAGTGTAAGATCATTATCCGGGTCCAGTCCGTTACCTTCAAGCAGATAACGGAAAAGGACATCCGGAGTCATTCCTCTGGCCATTACATTTACCTTTTTGTTTCTCAGATCATCCCATACAGTAATTGTTGTATCCTGACCAAAAAGATACAGAGTCCCCCATACGGGAATTGCTATAAGTCTATATTCAAGCCCTTTATTATATAGAATAGCTGCCATGGTAGTGGGAAGAAGCGCAAAATCAGCACTGCCTTCGAGCATCATTTTCCTTACCTGGATAGGTTCATCGAGTATTTCAATTTTTACTTTCGTGTCTTTTATGTGGCTGACACTGTCAATGAATCTGATAATGGCCATTGAAGAAGGTCCTTTAAGGCTGGCAATGGTAATTTCATCCATATCAGAAGAATCCCTGCGGCTGTTTTGACATGCCACAGCAGTCATGGCAACAAAAATTATTAATGATAATCCGGTAACCCTCATAATAAAGCTTTGCACAAAGCTATCTATTTTCTGTCATTATCATGAATCCTGAGTACATTTTCCCTTGTTTTCAGTTTTGATCTTTCTACTATAAAAATATCTGTTTTTTGCCGGATATATTCTTTATTATTATATTTGCACTGCAAAAATTAAATGCTTTTAATGATTACTGAGGCCGGAACATAAGTTGAGGTCAAAGTAAAAAAGGCAAATCACCAAACTGATCCGGAGGTATTCTGATGGAAA
>DAINPM010000009.1:55328-58032 GCA_036743455.1 Bacteroidales bacterium
GGTCAAAGTAAAAAAGGCAAATCACCAAACTGATCCGGAGGTATTCTGATGGAAAAGAGAATAGGAACCGTAATCATACGAATCAACAGTCGCGAGAATGTTCATCTTCTGAATGATATTCTTTCAGATCATTCTGATATTATCATAGGCCGGCAGGGCCTGGTTCGAAGCAATGATCTCAGTATCATGTCTCTTGTTCTTGAAGGTACCACTGATCAGATAGGATCCCTTACAGGCCAATTGGGTCGTCTTGAGGGTATACAGATCAAGTCAGTACTATTAAAGAACATCTAATCATGAACAAACTATTTTACTTTTTTACTTTTTGTGTATTTTCTTTGTCAATAAATTCATTCGGGCAGGAGAATAATCAACATGAGCTGAATGCTGATTCTGCTTCTTTTTCAAAGCGTATCAATAACCTGGGAGAGGTTGTCGTTTCAAGTCTGCGCTTAAATCGTCAGGTAAAATATCTTCCTGCTCCTATGGCTGTTGTCAGAGCTTATGATTATCAGAAGCAATCGTCTCTCACTCTTGCCAATGTTCTTGAAAAGGAATCGGGCATTGCCATGGGCAGTGATGGTGTCTGGGCGACCAATATCAATATCCGGGGTTTGAGTGAAAACCGTCTTGTAACCCTCATCGATGGCAACAGGGTAGAGACGGCTACCGATCTGACTGCTTCCATGAGTATGATCGACATGTATGATGTTGACAGGGTTGAAGTGATCAAAGGAGCACAGTCATCACTATACGGCACAGGAGCTATGGGTGGTATTGTGAATATCATTACCAAAGACGGGTATTTCTCGCAGAAACCTTTTGTGTCCGGCAATCTTGCTTCAGGATTTGCTTCTGCCAATAAGTTGTTTTCAGGACACGCTGATATCACAACAGGCGCTGAAAGGTGGTATATTAGGTTAAGCGGCACTTACAGCAAAGCTGATGACATACGCACCCCCGAAGGCGAAATGCCCAACAGCCAGTTTGCCTACAATAATTTATCAGCCAAAATGGGGTTTAAACCATTTACTGATCATCTCTTCAAAATACAGTTTCAGCGTTATCTGGCCAGCGATGTTGGGATCCCCGGTGGTGATGCATTCCCGGGTCCGGCCGAAGCCACTTATACCGACATTGGAAGAAACTTATTATCTGCCAGTTATGAGATAAATAATATTGGTAATAAACTCAGTAACCTTGCTTTCAGCTATTTCAATCAGTATATTGACAGGAATGTTTCAATGCTCCCCAACACTGTCAGCCAGACAACATTACCCAACGGGAATATACAACGGACAACCCCTGAAGAGTTTCTTCCTCTTGGACAACATCTCACCAACGGCGGGCAGATACAAAGCACCTGGGAACTGACACCCAATAATACTCTTATTGCCGGAGCAGATGTATGGGGACGGAGATTAACAACCGACAGAACGAAATATATCACAGTAGATATTCTTAACCCTGAAGAAGAGATAATAAAAACCAACCATATTGTCAGGGGAGAAACTCCTATACCTGAATCCTGGTTTACCAGTTCGGGACTATTTGTTCAGAATGAGTCCAGGTTTCTTAATGAAAAGCTTACACTTATACTGGGAGGCCGGCTGGACGGTGTATGGATAAAAAATAAAGAAGGTTATGATGTAGACTATCTTATAATAAATGATGTAAGGAACGACAATCCCGATCGCAGGATAACCTTTGCCGACGGAAAAGAAAACAGCATATCCTGGAGTGCCAATGCAGGACTTCTTTATAATATTACCCGCACAACTGATTTCTCCTTTAACCTTGCCCGATCATTCAGAGCTCCGTCATTGGAAGAACGGTTTAAATACATTGACCTTGGCAACTTTGTACGTCTCGGAGACCCTGCCCTGGATCCCGAAAGCGGATTGTCCGTTGATATGGGAATAAGGAAATGGCAGAAAGATTTTAACTTCCAGGCAGGTCTGTTTTTGAATAAGCTCACCAATATGATTGTTGAAGTACCGGGAGAATTCATTTATACTATGATCACCGGGACCTCAGGTACCACAACGGACACCCTGCCGGCCCTCATCAATTCAAACGTAAGCCGGGCGCTGTTATACGGAGTCGACTTTAGCTTTGAATATAACTTCTACAATAATTTTGTTCTCTATGGTACCGGCTCCTATGTAAGAGGAAAAGACACCGAATCAGATACAAATCTGCCACTCATACCGCCACTGAAAGGACGGATGGGTATACGTTATACATATCCCGGTATCGGGTCAGCTGAGTTTATTACCAACGCTGCGGCCAGACAGGATAAAATATCTGCAGGAGAACAGGAAACAGACGGATTTGTGCGTCTGGATATGGCTTTAAGTTCAGAGAAAATAATGCTCGGCAACAATACAGGATTACAGATTTTTGCAGGTATTGATAATATTACCGATACAAACTATACAAATCATCTCTCAACAAACAGGGGAAGTATAAGTATTGAGCCAGGCCGGAATATTTATATCCGGCTTAACCTGTCTTTCTGAGACCATAACATAAATGCGTGGATAATAAAGAATCATCCTGGTTTTTCCGCGGCGCTGTGAGTTCCAACATGATATGCAAGAGGGTGTCTCCTTAGGTCACCCTCTTCCCTTTTTGTGCAAAAGACAGCCAAAATAAATTTTATATAATTATTCCCGGAATTTAATGCTGTGCAAAACATTGA
>DAINPM010000010.1:0-55292 GCA_036743455.1 Bacteroidales bacterium
AGAGAAGACAAAAAATAATTATTTGCGACAATAAGAATTTTATTTGCTAAATTAATATGCATTAGTTATCTCTGGTTTAGATAACTATTTGATGGATAAGGGGATAATGTTATTACGGCTGTTCAGAAAAGGGTATTATTATTTTCCCATGAGTACTCCCTGATAATTTCAGGAGTGTTTTTATTGGCTGATCTGTCTTTTATAAGTGGCCCGATAGTATGAGCTTTTAGTAATTCTGAAGGACATGCTTTCAGTAGTGACAAAGCTTCCTCCTGTTGTACTGATAGATCGAGCCATTTTAACTCGTCCTGTCTGTTCAGGATCACAGGCATTCTTTTTTTTGAGTTATGAATATAGGCCATCAATTCATTAGCTTCAGTAGTGATAATGGTAAATGTGCTCACTAGTTCTCCCCTCCGGGAATCAGACCATTCACTGAACAGGCCTGCAAGGGAAAATATATCACTTTCGGTATAAGTCACATACCAAGGTATTTTTAACTTATCTGAATGTTGCCACTCATAAAAACCTTTAACGGGAACAAGGCATCGTTTTGATTTGAATGATAGAGAGAAAGAAGCCTTTTGGCCGATACTCTCTACCCTGGCGTTGAATGTTTTAAGTCTTATTTCCGCAGCCTTTTCTTCTGATTTTATCCAGGATGGTATTAAGCCCCATTTTAAAAGACGGATTGTTTGTGGATTATCTGAACATATTGCAGGTATTTCAGGCAAGCTGAAGGCATGGTAATAGTAACTCGGGGCATAAGGGTATTTATCGGGAAAGTTTACCCCGTATCTTTTTTCAAGCTCTTCTTTTACAAGATTCACATTTATGGAGAAGCACATTCAATTACTGTTGTAATAAAAATGGTCCAGGTTTGTATAAAGTGGAACAGGGAGAGCATAATTAAAAAGATCTTCTTCAGGCCATTGTCTTATCTGAGATACCACCCTTGCCATCATCATATTTACGAAGGAATGAATTTCCGGTCCGTTCCATGCACTGGTATTCAGGAGGACAGCCCATATAGTGCCGTCGGGCATTCTCTTAATCATGCCGGCCGTTCCCGGATAAGATCCTGTTCTCCACCATGTTCCGTTGGAAAATGTTGTTTTCCAGCCAACAGGAGCAAATCCGTTTGAGTTATCAGTCATAAAATCAATGCTCTGGTTATCCAGGATATCCTCATGAGAATCAAAACCGTCGACTGCAAGTGCAAGCCGTATAAGGTCGGGAGTTGTTGCGAGCCATGCTCCGGCCGCTCCCAGTGCTTCTATATCATTACCACCGTAACATGGAGAAACCAACTCATTGGTTCCATAGATACAAGGTTTAGGTATTATATCCGACGGTTCGTAATAAGTAACTTCATAGGGGGCTTTTTCCGATGGCATGTTTCTGGCCATTCTCATATCATATATTCCCAAAGGTTCTAAAAATTCTTGTTGACAATATTGTTCATAGGACATTCCTGATATTTTTTCTATTACAAGGCCAAGGATACTATAACCCAGATTAGAGTAAGCTTTACCCTTTCCCGGGGTATAGTGCAACCTTCTGTCAAGTGCATAACGGACAATATTTTCAGTAGAGACAGGTGGTTTCAATCCCATTCTGTCTGCAATAGTAAGAGGTATAAACATGTGGTCGCCCCATCTCATCGTCCAACCACCTTCATGACTGAGAAGGTGAGCAACTGTAATATCATATACCCGCTTATCACGGGGATTACTGAAATAAGGATCGTTCAGTATTCCGTCCTGTCCAAAAACTTTGTCATTCAGGGATAGTTTTCCTTCTTCTGCAAGCTTCATGACAGCGATGGCAGTAACCAGTTTAGAGATGCTGGCAGTACGGAATTTATGATATGGTTGAACTTCTTCTTTTGTCAGTGTATCCACATAACCGAATCCCCTGGCATATAAAAGCCGTCCCTCTTTTGCTATTGCCACGGAAGCTCCTTCAATGCACCATTTACGCATAAAGGCCCTGATAGTTTTTTCTGCTGCCTCATACGACTCTGAAGTTGAATTGTCATTGGTAAGTCTTACATTTCCCGGCCTGAGCTTATCCGCTATAACATTCTCCACCTCCACAGCTCCGGGGTTATAATTGAAAAATAATGCCAGTATAACTATCAGTAATATCTTTTTCATACTTGCCAAAAAACAAATAATTTTTCAGGGGTAAAAATAAAAAGTATTCATTTCAGATCAATAAGAATATTTAAAAAACTATCAATAAGTTATTAAAAATTGATATTATTAACAGACTTCCATTTATTATCTGAATTCTATATGAAATTACAAACTATAATTAGTATGCAAAATACACAAATTATCACCCTCTCCATGATAAAGGAAAGAAAGAATGAATGAATAAAAAATTAAATTTGTAGAAATGTTATTTTTATGAGTTTTCGATTTTTTGTCATTGCACTGATTCTTTCCTCAGTAATGGGTATTATTAAAGGGCAGGTAGTTATTACAGACACTTCCGGATATCTCCCTTATTTTTATGAAGGGGCATTGGATTATAATCTGATGATTGCTTCATCGCTGGGTTATGATAATGAGATAAAAAGATTAGTTAACAAAGGTGCCAATGTTGATGCTGAAACGATGGAAGGGGCTACTCCGTTATTTTTTGCTGTATCAGGACAATGGCTGAACGCTGTCAATGCTCTTATACGTTATGGGGCAGATCCAGATGCTGAAACTTTTTCAGGAGAGACTCCCCTGATTCTGGCTGCCAAACTGAATAATACAGAAATTGCAGAAACCCTTATACGAAGCGGCGCCAATACAGATCATCAGGATGTATATGGTGCAACAGCTTTGCATTATGCATCTGTTTACAACTATTTTGTAATGACTGATCTTCTATTATACTATGAGGCAGATATTGATTTGAAATCACGGGATGGCACCACTCCTCTTATGGCTGCTGTATGGGCAGGCAATGTGGACATTACTGATCTGCTGGTGCTTAATGGGGCTAATCTGGAAGCAAGGGATAATAGCGGTTTTACTCCTTTTCTCGTTGCAGCACAAAACGGGGATACTCTGATAATGAGACTGCTTTTGGAAAACGGCGTGGATCTGTATGAAAAAAATATATATAACTGGGATGCCCTGAGCCTTTCGATAAGATCAGATCAGAAAGATGCAGTTGAAATGCTCCTGAAATCAGGAGACAAATGGAACAACAAAGACCGTCAGGTGACAAACCCTTATGAAATAGCTGCAGGATACAGACGAAAAGAAGTTCTTGATATGTTAAAGAACTATAATATTCAGGGCTTTAACAGCCACAGATTCAATCAGGCTGCTGTTTCTCTTTCCACAAGATTCACCTTGAAAAATATTTACACGGGATTCAGCTTTTCATTCAAAGAACCATTGAGTAGTATCGGTATTCTGGCAGGATTTGACACCAAACCGTTTTATACCAGTGTTCTTGTAAAAGAATCAGAAAATACTTATTATCAGTATAAGGAAAAAAGTTCATTTATATATGCCGGATTGTTCAGGGATTTTAATCTGACCGATAATATGTTCAGGAGTAACCTCTATTTTTCAACCTCCTTGTCGGCAGGTTATTTCTTTGCTGAGAATTTTAAAGGAACAGAGATAATTCCGGAAAGAAAATTCAAAATTGTACCTTCAGCTTCCCTCAAATGGAATATAAGAAAGCTGACAATCTATTCAGGCGTTGAGTTAGTCACTACAGATTATCATAAATCCGGTTCAATATGGGTACGAACAGGATGTTCAATAAACTTTTTATTCAGTAATATTAAAACTCCGGCAAAAACAATAAGATGGTACTAAAAAAGACAGTCATTTTATTAAAGAAGATTATTTTTTTCTTTCTATTGACAATCTGCTTTTCGTGTGAAAAATACAGTTACTATTTTGTCGATTGTAATGACAGGGATTGTACTGCAACAAAGCCAACCATTGCCACACTGGAAATTAAATGCGACAAAGCAGGAGGAGGAGTCCTCATAAAAATATATGAAGGCATACTTGAAGATGATATTATTTACAATTCTTTTACAACCTCATCATCAAATATAACCACTGATGTGCCTGTAAACAGAACCTATACTCTGACAGCCAGTTACACATATTATGGAGACATGTATGTAATAGTTAATTCCGTAACTCCGCGTGTCAGATATGTTGAGAACATGTGCGAAAACCCATGTTACTATGTTTATGATAAAGTCGTTGATCTCAGATTAAAGCAGTGAAAAACATTAAAAAAACTCTATAATGGCAACAGTATTCTATGATTCAGACCTGTTTTCTCTGGTAATATTGCCTTTTCTGATCTTCGTCGCACGGATATGTGACGTTACAATCGGGACAATGAGAATTATTTTTGTATCCAAAGGGAACAAAAACGTCGCTCCTGTTCTGGGATTTTTTGAAGTCTTAATCTGGATAATTGCGATAACCAAAATAATGCAGAATCTGGATAACTATATCAACTACGTTGCGTATGCTGCAGGTTTCGCTATGGGCAACTATGTAGGAATGATAATTGAGGAAAAATTAGCCATGGGAATACAGATGATACGTATTATAACCCGGGGCAACGGTCCTGAACTGGTACAAAAACTTAATAGCCGGGGATATGGTGCAACCAGTATAGAAGCTCAGGGTGCCAAAGAGAAGGTACATCTTATCTATTCTATTGTCAAGCGGCACGAACTTGACAAGGTTATTCAGATTATTAACAGCATCAACCCTAAATCATTTTTTACTATTGAGGATGTTAAATCAGTCAATGAAGGTATTTTTGTGCCTGAAAAGCAAAAATACAGATTTCCTCTAACTAACATCTTGAGACAATGGAGAAAAGGGAAATAACAGAAGTTTTTAAAGAACATCCATTATACCGTAAATACGATACTGACAGTGTAATGAGTTCATTATGGTCGTTTTACAAGAGACATTTTATTCCTCTTTTTCTCACTTCGCTGGTACTGTCGGCTGTCATGCAATATCTGATGTCAGCCTTTAATTTCGTCGATATTCAGAATTACACTGATCCTGAAGAGATTATTAATAAAGTCCGCGAACTTATGTGGCCTGTGATCATTATTTCTCTTATCAGTATCTGGTTCACTATTTTATTAAATTATTATGTCATTCACTATCCTGTTGACAATCAGACGACAATATTTGTTTCAGCAGTAAAAGCTTTCAAATACTATATTCCCTATCTGATAATAATGGTTCTGCTGGCCTTTTTCGGATCGGTGTTAATGGCTCTGGGTCTGCTTGTTTTTCTTATAGGATTTATTTTTGCTGCAATATATATTGCCACCATATATATGTTTATTCTTCCGATAATGATTGTTGAAGGCACTGACATAGGACATGCAATAGCGCGTACCTTCAGGATAGTACACCGTAAATTCTGGATTAATATCGGATGGGTTGCGATTTTCGTAGCTCTTCTAATGGTGATATCGGTTATACTGTCTGCTCTTATTCTTCTGCCCTTTACAGGCAGTTTATTCAATGCTGTAACCGATCCTTCGTCTGTTGAAGGTGTAAGTGCATTTATGGACCAGCCCGGCTATCTTATTCTGTCAACAATAATAAATGCTATATATCTCCCGGCTTTGCCTGTTTTTTCAACAATACTCTATTTCAATGCCATTGCCTGTGAAGAAAAGATTTCAGAATAATTCAGATCTCATTTTCACCTTTTACATATCCGAAATTTGCCAGTATTCCACCATCAACATAAAGGATATGTCCGTTAACAAAATTACTTGCTTTTGACGCTAAAAATAGTGCTGCCCAGCCAACATCTTCCGGTTCACCCCATCTGCCTGCCGGCGTTCTGGCCATGACCAGATCATTGAAAGGATGTCCGTTTTCACGGATAGGTGCAGTTTGACTTGTAGCAATATATCCGGGTCCGATTCCATTGATCTGGATATTATATTTAGCCCATTCACATGTCATACTTTGTGTCAGAAGTTTAAGCCCCCCTTTAGCCGAAGCATAGGCAGAAACCGTATTTCTTCCGTATACACTGAGCATTGAACACATATTGATAATTTTGCCGCTTCTTTTTTCTATCATCCCTGGAACAACACGTTTTGATACAATGAGAGGGGCAACAAGATCAACATCCAAAACTTGTTTATAATCTTCAACATCCATTTCAAGGATAGGAATACGTTTGATTATTCCTGCATTATTGACAAGAATATCTACCGGCCCACAGTCCTTTTCAATTTTCGTTATTCCTTTATCAACATCGACAGGATCAGTTACATCAAATTTAAGAGTATAAACATTCAAATCATTTTTTCTGAAGGCATCTTTACAGGATTCCAGCTTTTCCTCAAGGATGTCATTAACACATACCACAGCCCCGGCCTTTGCAAGAGCGAGGCCTGTAGCCAATCCTATTCCGTGAGTTCCTCCTGTTACAAGAGCCACTTTACCGGAAAGATCAAAAATTTCATTCATATATCAGTAATTTTTATAATATCTGTGGCCTGCACTTCTCAGCAGGCATTAAAGGATGAATAATCACTTTAATGTATCCGGTGTTCTGATATCCATATCACCATAATCAAGATTTTCTCCGGCCATTCCCCAGATAAATGTGTAATTTGATGTACCGGCAGCACTGTGGATACTCCATGAAGGAGATAAAACAGCCTGGTCATTCTTCATCCAGATATGACGCGTTTCGTCAGGATCACCCATGAAGTGACATACAGCCTGTTTCTCAGGCACTTCGAAATAAAAATATGCTTCCATCCTCCTGTTATGGGTATGAACGGGCATAGTATTCCATACACTACCCTCTTTTAATTCTGTCATACCCATCTGAAGCTGACAGGTTTGGACAACAGAGTTGACAAGCAGTTTGTTTATTGTTCTGTGGTTAGATTGCTCCAGACTGCCCATAACAGCAATCTCTGCCTCCTTAAGGGTGACCTTTTTTGAAGGATAGGCACAATGGGCAGGAGCTGAATTAATGTATAATTTTGCAGGATTTCCTGAACTGACTGATTTAAAAACAACATCTTTTGTTCCCTGTCCGATATACAAAGCCTCTTTAAAACCAAGTTTGTATGTTCCATTACTGGTCTCAATAATAGCCTCCCCTCCTGTATTTATCAGTCCCAGTTCCCTCCTCTCAAGAAAATAGGAAGCCTTCAGATCGTCACACGTTTCCAGTTTCAATTCTTCCTTTACGGGCATGGCACCTCCAACAATATAACGATCATACATTGAATATACCATGTTTATTTCATCTGCTGAAAATATTTTCTCAATAAGAAAATCGCGTCGTATACGTTCTGTGTCATATCCCTTTACATCTTCAGGATGACCTGCATATCTTATTTCTATATTCATTGTGATTTGGTTTTGGTACACACAAATATATCTTAAAAAATCCTTAACACCTCATTAATTGAAGATAAAAGCAATAAGACGGGCAATTTCCGGTTGACAAAAAAACGCATGAGAGTGTCTTCCGAGATAATATTTGTCCGTCAAAAAAAATCAATTCCTTAAAATCTGCAGAAAGAGTTACCGCAAATAATGAACAATATTTCTTGAAAGATTGAATAGTAATTCCTACTTTCGTGTTCATTCAATTATCCGTTTTTTCTCCCGCAAAGTGAAATATTGAATTTCAATTATAAATCATTTAAGATATGAAGACTTTCATCCATGATGATTTTCTCCTTGGGAACAAAACTGCAAAAAGGCTGTATCATCAATATTCTGAAAACATGCCCATTATTGATTTCCATTGTCATCTATCACCTCAAATGATTGCCGATGACAGGCAGTTCGACAATCTGACCCAGGCATGGCTCGAAGGTGATCATTATAAGTGGCGTGCTATGAGGATAAATGGCATTAACGAAGACTACTGTACCGGCAATGCATCTGATTATGACAAGTTTATTAAATGGGCAGAGACTGTTCCCTCAACAATAGGAAATCCCTTGTATCACTGGACACATCTTGAACTTGCAAGGTATTTCAATATTTATGACCTTCTCTCTCCCGCAACAGCTGCAGAAATCTTCAAAAAGACTGAAGACCTCCTGAAGACAAAAGCATTCAGCATCCGTTCTCTCTTGAAAAGGGTAAAAGCAGAAATTGTATGTACTACAGATGATCCTTCTGATTCGCTTGAATATCATAAAAAGCTTCAGAATGCCTTTGAAGTAAAGATCCTTCCTACATGGAGGCCTGATAATGTAATAAAGACAGAAGACCCTCTTAAGTTCACAGCATATATTGAAAAACTGGGAGAATCGGCTGATAAAGAAATAAAAGATTTCAGGACTCTGGTGGAAGTTCTTGACAAAAGACATGAATTCTTTCATATAATGGGAGCCAGATGTTCAGATCATGGGCTTGACAGGTTTTACTATTCCCCATTTACTGAATCAGATGTTGACAAATCATTCAAAAAATTAATAAAAGGTAATGATCTGTCCCTGGAAGAAGCAGAAAAATACAAAACTGCCATAATGATTGAATTATGCCTCATGAACCATAAAAGAGGATGGGCACAACAGTTTCATGTAGGAGCACTTAGAAATAATAATTCAAGAATGTTCAGGCTGATGGGACCGGACACCGGTTGGGATTCAATAGGCGTTCCACAGGATGCTTTTAAAATGTCAAAGTTTCTCGACACACTTGACAACACCGATCAGCTGGCAAAAACAATTCTATATAATCTGAACCCTGCCGATAACGAGATGATGTTGACAATGGCCGGCAATTTCAATGACGGCTCAACAGCAGTAAAAGTTCAATACGGTGCTGCCTGGTGGTTTCTTGATCAGAAAAACGGAATGGAAAAGCATATCAGGGATCTCTCTTCACTGGGATTACTGAGAAGGTTTATCGGAATGGTCACAGATTCCAGAAGTTTCCTCTCCTATCCCCGGCATGAGTATTTTAGAAGGATTTTATGTAATTATGTGGGAGAAGAAGTTGAAAAGGGAACAATCCCTGATGAGGATGAACTACTGAAACCACTAATAGAAGGTGTTTCCTGGAAAAATGCAAGAGATTACTTTGGTTTCTATGATGAATAAACACAGCTAAAAAAATAAATTAATATAATATTTATGGATGATTTCAATCTGACAGGTAAGGTTGCCGTTATTACGGGGGGTGCTGGTGTAATATGTTCAGAGATGGCACGCTCACTTGCTTTTCATGGAGTAAAGACTGCAATTCTTGATCTCAATAAAGATGCAGCAGAAAATGTTGCTGCTGAACTGGAAAAAAAGTATAAAACTCCATCGATCGGTCTTTCTGCAAATGTACTTGACAAGGCTTCGCTTGAAGGCGCAAGAGAAATAATTGACAAGAAACTAGGGTCAGTCAACATACTTATCAATGGGGCCGGAGGCAATTCCCCTGCAGCAACAACCAATGTGGAACAAATGGATGGTTCAGAGAATCCGTCGGACACTTTTTTCGGTCTTAAAATTGAAGGATTCGACAAAGTCTTTGACCTTAATGTGAAAGGGACAATTATTCCGACAATGGTTTTTGCATCTGATATGGTCAAGAATAAATCAGGAGTAATAATTAATATATCCTCCATGAACTCTTACAGGCCTCTCACAAAAATTGCAGCATATTCTTCAGCAAAAGCAGCCGTGAATAATCTCACCCAATGGCTGGCTGTTCATTTTTCAAAAACAAATATCAGAGTTAATGCAATTGCTCCGGGATTTCTTCTGACAAATCAGAACAGGTTCCTCCTCATTGATGAAAAAACAGGAGAATCGACACCAAGGGGAAGGAAGATCATTAATAACACTCCGATGGAACGATACGGAACTCCTGAAGAGTTAACGGGAACCCTTCTGTATCTGGCTTCAGATCTCTCAAAATTCGTTACTGGTGTAGTAATACCTGTTGACGGAGGTTTTAGTGCCTACTCCGGAGTATAACTGAAAGATTTAAGATATGATTTATTATCAAAATGGATCAGTAAATACAATTATTGATTCAGAGACCCTTCAACAAGGCCTTTTTACAGCTCTCGAAAAACTTGGTAAAAAAGATCATGTACTGGCAGTGCCACCTGATCAGACACGAATTCATTCCAGAGCAGGAGAGATCACTAATCTGGTTTATAAGTATTACAGGGAAAAACTCACAGATATACTTCCTGCCCTGGGTACTCACACTCCCATGACCAAAGATCAGTTAGCTGATATGTTCGGTGATGTTCCCCTGGAATTATTTCGTGTTCATGACTGGAGAAAAGATGTTCTGACCCTGGGTATAGTCAGTGAAGAAGAAGTTGCTGAAATTACTTCAGGAGTATTACGATACTCATGGCCGGCCCAACTGAACAAAATGATCTATAATGGACGACATGATCTTATCATCTCTATAGGCCAGGTTGTACCTCATGAAGTTATAGGGATGGCTAATTTCAATAAAAACCTGTTTGTAGGTACAGGCGGATCCGAAGGCATTAACAAAAGTCATTTTATTGCTGCCGTTTATGGTCTGGAAAACCTTATGGGAATAGCAGATAATCCGGTCAGAAGGATTCTTAATTATGCTGAAAAAAAATTTATTTCACATCTGCCTGTCTTATATATTCAAACAGTAATTGGATGGGATGAATCGGATAACCTTGTTATCCGAGGTCTTTACATCGGTGATGATATTGAAGTTTTTTATCTGGCGTCTGAATTATCTCTCAAAGTCAATTTTACAATGTTTGACAAGCCTCTTAAGAAAGTTGTTGTTTATCTTGATCCTGTTGAATATAAAAGTACCTGGCTTGGAAATAAAAGTATATACAGGACTCGTATGGCTATGGCCGACAATGGTGAAATTATTGTACTGGCCCCCGGATTAAAAGAGTTTGGTGAGGATAAAGAAATAGACAGACTTATAAGGAAATACGGATACAGGGGTACTCCTTCAACACTTGAAGAAGTGAAAAACAACGAAGAGCTCAGACAAAACCTGGCTGCAGCTGCTCATCTGATACATGGCAGTTCAGAAGGAAGGTTTTCTGTCACTTATTGTCCGGGGCATGTCAGCAAAGAAGAAATTGAATCAGTTAATTTCAAATATTATGATCTAAGTGAAGCGATAAAAAAATACAATCCTTCAGTAATGAAAGATGGATATAACACTACACCGGAAGGTGAAGAAGTGTTTTACATTTCAAATCCTTCTCTTGGTTTGTGGAGTTCAAGAGAAAAAATAGAAAATAAATAATAGGATATTAATTATAAAGAGTTTTTACTTTACACAAAAATCTTCGCAGATGGACAAACTTTCAGATATAGGATTAATAGGACTGGCTGTTATGGGAGAAAATCTCGTTCTCAACATGGAGAGCAAAGGTTTTAGTGTCAGTGTCTATAACAGAACCACCAGTAAGGTTGATAATTTTCTTTCGGGAAGGGCTAAAGGAAAAAATATAACAGGCACCAGGTCTGTTGAGGAGCTTGTTGCATCTCTCAGCCGGCCCAGAAAGATAATGATCATGGTAAAAGCCGGCAATGCCGTGGATGATATGATTGATACTCTCATTCCTCATCTTGAATCAGGAGACATAATTATAGATGGGGGCAACACTCACTTCCCTGATACTAACCGAAGGACTGCTTATGTTGAGAGCAAAGGTCTGCTTTATATAGGCACAGGTGTTTCGGGAGGTGAAGAAGGGGCTTTGCTTGGTCCTTCAATTATGCCGGGAGGATCAAAGGCAGCCTGGCCATTTGTAAAACCTATTTTTCAGGCTATTGCCGCGAAGGTTGAGGATGGTTCACCCTGTTGCGACTGGGTAGGAGAAAACGGAGCAGGTCATTTCGTTAAAATGGTGCATAACGGCATTGAATATGGTGATATGCAGCTTATATGTGAAGCCTATCATATAATGAGGGATCTGATTGGCATGAACACTGATGAGATGCATCTCGTTTTTAAGGAATGGAATAAAGGCGATCTCAACAGCTATCTCATTGAGATCACCAGAGACATTCTTGCTTTTAAGGATGAAGATGGCAATCCACTTGTTGATAAAATACTTGATACAGCAGGACAGAAAGGGACAGGTAAATGGACAGCCATTACAGCTCTCGATCTGGGCATCCCGCTTACTCTTATCGGAGAAGCCGTTTTTTCAAGATGTCTTTCCGCTGTGAAAGAAGAAAGGTTAAAAGCTTCCGGTATTCTACAAGGCCCTGAACCCGCTTTTTCCGGAGATAAAAAGAAATTCACTGATAATTTGAGAGATGCCCTGTATGCATCCAAAATAGTGTCTTACGCTCAGGGATATGCCCTGATGAAAGCTGCTGCAGAAGAATTTAAATGGGACCTTAATTATGGCGGGATAGCCCTCATGTGGAGAGGTGGCTGTATTATCAGATCAATATTTCTGGGAAAAATAAAGGAGGCTTTTGCAAATAATCCTTCCATAACCAATCTCATGCTGGATCCTTTCTTTAAAGACAAAATTGACAAAGCTCAGGACGGCTGGAGAAAGGTTGTCGCTGCTGCATTAACAAATGGAATCCCTGTTCCTGCTTTATCATCAGCCTTGGGCTATTACGACGGCTATCGGTGCAAAAGGCTGCCGGCTAATCTGTTACAAGCTCAGCGCGATTATTTCGGTGCCCATACATACGAACGAACTGATAAACCCCGGGGACAATTCTTTCATACTAACTGGACAGGACGTGGAGGAACAACAGCTTCAACAACTTACAATGTATAAATATACCTAAACCATCTGATTATGTCTTTTAATGAAATAAATGAACGCATCGGAAGATACCGGTGGACAATATGTGCACTTGTTTTCTTTGCCACTACTGTTAACTATTTCGATAGAAATGTTTTAGGATTATTAAAACCAATTCTTTCCGATAAAGGCATATTTGGTGCCGACAAAGCAAATCAGGAGCTTTACTATTCATGGGTTGTAATGAGTTTTCAGATTGCTTATGCCGTAGGTATGACAATTGCCGGCAGGTTTATTGACTGGATTGGGACAAAGAAAGGTTACGCTTTTGCATTGTTGGGCTGGAGTTTTGCTGCAATAGGACATGCCCTTGCACATAACGCCTTCACTTTTGGTATATGGCGTGCAGCTCTGGGTTTCACTGAAGCTGGCAATTTTCCGGCAGCAAATAAAACAATAGCAGAATGGTTTCCGAAAAAAGAAAGAGCTTTTGCTACAGGAATATATAATTCCGGCACTAATATAGGTGCAATAATTACTCCTTTGTTCGTTCCCTGGATAGCTATCAACTGGGGCTGGGAATGGGCATTTATTCTTGTTGGGGTTATAGGCCTTCTCTGGCTGTTCTTCTGGTTCCGAATTTATGCAAGCCCTGAGCAAAAACTAAAAGCAGGAATTATTAAACAGGCTGAATATGATTATATTCACAGTGACCTTGATGAAAAAAATGATATTAAAAGAGCTCATGAAAAAGTGCCATGGACAAAACTTTTAACATACCGTCAGACATGGGCATTCTTTCTTGGTAAATTCCTGACTGATCCGGTATGGTGGTTTTATCTTTTCTGGTTACCGGCTTTTCTTAGCGGAGAGAATACCCGTAAAATACACGATTTTATAATTATCAATCCCGGTTATACAGGAATAGAAGCCGACATACCTGGCGTTATTTCATGGACAGTGGCTGTTGCTCTCGTTTATACTATATCGACAGTTGGATCGGTATTCGGAGGCTGGTTGCCGAAAAAATTCATGAACGCAGGGATGGCAACCTACAAAGCACGTAAATCAGCTATGTTCATATACGCACTTGTGCCTCTTTCAGTATTACTGGCAAGCTGGCTCGGACAATTTAATACCTGGTATGCCGTTCTGGTCATCGGACTTGCCTGTGCAGCCCATCAGGCATGGTCTGCCAATATTTTTACCACAGTTTCCGATATGTTCCCCAAAAAGGCAGTCGCTTCAGTAACAGGTATCGGAGGTATGGCCGGAGCTCTGGGGGGAATACTTATAGCCCAGGCAGCCGGATTACTGCTGAAACATTATACTGCTCTTGACAGAATTGAAGTTGGCTATGCTATGTTATTCGTATTCTGTGGAATAGCCTATATCCTGGCATGGATGGTAATGCATTTATTAGTTCCTCAAATGAAACGAGTTGAAGATTTATAATATGAAAAATCTTGGAAAATACTCTCTTGGAATGGGAGACAGATTTGGTCGTCAGGGACATGCCCAGTTAAAAGCAATCACTGAAGCAGAAAAAAACGGGATTTTCATTACTCCGGTATGGAATAAGTCTAACAGGGAACACATAATAATAGGGACAGAACCCTGTGATGTAAGAAAAGAAGCTGATGAAGCTGTAGCCAAAGCTCATTTCAAAAGAGAGTATTTCGTTGATGCTGATCATATTAACTTTGAGACTGTCGACAGATTTATTAATTATTCAGATTTTTTTACTATTGACGTTGCCTCCTATATCGGTAAAAAGGCTGAAGAAGAACGAATAGAAGAATTTGTTGTCCGCTCCATGAATTATGTTGGAACATTTACATTTGAAGGCCTGAATAAACCTGTTGAGATAAACATTAAACAGCTTAAGGCTATCGCTGAGAAATATCTTTACGCTACTATAAAGGCGAGAGAGATTTATAAAAAAATCGAAAATATTAAGGGTAAAGGTAATTTTATCACTGAAGTCTCAATGGACGAAGTTCCTCTTCCCCAGACTCCTGTCGAACTGCTATTCATACTTAAAATGCTCGGAGATGCAGGTATCCCTGTACAAACCATAGCTCCAAAATTTTCCGGACGATTCAATAAAGGTATTGATTATGAAGGAGATCCTAAATGCTTTGCAGAAGAATTTGAATCAGATCTGATAATAATTGATTTTGCCATAAAAGAATTCGGCCTTCCGGAAGATCTTAAAATGAGTGTCCATTCAGGATCTGATAAATTCTCAATTTATCCTTATATAGGATCAATCATCAGAAAGCATGATAAAGGTATCCATCTGAAAACAGCAGGGACGACATGGCTTGAAGAAATTACAGGACTGGCTCTTTCAGGAGACAAGGCTCTTGAATTTGCAAAAGAGATTTACTACGGATCTCTTGAAAAAATTGAAGAACTGTGTGCTCCTTACGCCGATGTTATTGATATAAAGAGATCAGAACTGCCAGCCGCCAATATTGTAGCTGCCTGGGATAGCAAAAAGTTTGCTGATTCCATTCGACATATTCCGGATAATATCGATTACAACTCCAATATGAGGCAGCTGATACATGTAGCTTATAAGCTTGCGGCTGACCGGATAGATGAGTTCCTTTATTTACTGGATAATAACAAGGATACTGTTGGCAGGGCTGTTTTTGAAAATCTTTATAGCAGACATATATGCAGACTCTTTGATTTAGAATAGTCATAATCTTCAATAACAGACAAATAATATTGTGGGAAAAGAAACGGAGAGGAAATTTCTTATTTCAGGAGAATTCCGGCATGAGAAATATATTTGCAGTAAGATTAAACAGGCATATATTTCAACTGTACCAGACCGTACTGTAAGAATACGCATAAGTGATAACAGGGGCTTTATCACTATTAAGGGAGGCAGCGACTTATCTGGTATGTGCCGGTTCGAATGGGAAAAGGAGATATCTGTGAAAGAAGCGGAAGATCTTCTGTTATTGTGTGAGCCGGGTATCATTGAAAAAACTAGGTACAGGATAAATAAAGGAAAACATACTTTCGAGGTTGACGAGTTTACCGGTTCCAATTCAGGACTGATAATTGCGGAAATAGAGCTTGCTGAGGAAGATGAGGAGTTTGAGAAGCCTGAATGGCTTGGAAAAGAAGTCACCGGTGATCCTCGTTTTTATAATTCATACCTGTCGAAGAATCCATTCAGCAAATGGTAAATCGGACTATCCTTCCAACTGGTATGAGAAGTCAATCTGAGCAAAACAAAAAGATAGCGGATGAATTAAAAAAGCAATAATGAATACAGGTAGTGACAGGTTTTTCATATAGCCTGATAACTGTGAAGTTTGGCATAGACACCGTTCTTCTTTTGCATTAGTTCCGAATGTGTTCCGGCTTCAACGATTTTCCCATTATCAAGTACAACAATAACATCGGCATTTTGAATAGTTGAAAGTCTATGGGCAATAACTATTGATGTTCTGTTTTTCATCAGTTTAAGAATTGCATCCTGAACGAGTCTCTCCGATTCAGTATCCAGGGCAGAAGTTGCCTCATCCATAACAAGGATGGGAGGATTTGCCATTATAGCCCTGGCAATGCTTATTCTCTGTTTCTGACCGCCGCTTAATTTGTTTCCGGATTCTCCTACATAATTTTCATAACCTTTTTCTGTCTCCATAATAAAGTCATGGGCATTGGCTATTCTTGCTGCATTTTCAATCTTTTCTTTATCAGGCACATCAACTCCGAAAGCAATATTTTCTGTAAAAGTCGTATTAAAGAGAATCGGATGCTGACTTACTATCCCCATCAAATAGCGAAGATCAGTTATTTTGATATCCCTGACATCAACACCATCAATCAAAACTGAACCTCTGTCGGCTTCAATAAATCTGGGCAGCAGATCTGCAAGGGTTGACTTACCTGCGCCCGATTTTCCAACTATGGCCACTGTTTGTCCCTTTTTTATTTTCAGATTAATATTTTTAAGAACAGGCTCGCTGTTATATGCATACCATACATCCTTAAATTCTATAGAATCATCAAAGTGTGTTTTAGAGACCGGGTTCGGATTCTCTGATATTTTTTCTCCGGCTTCAAGTATCTGGTCTATTCTGTCAATAGAAGCCATCCCTTTCTGGATATTGAACCAAGCTGTTGTAATATTTTTTGCCGGAGGGATTATCTGGGAGAACACTATCAGAAAAGCTATCAGTTTATCCGGTGTCATATTTGTGCTTCCGCTCAAGGCAAGCATACCACCAAAATACATTAAAAGCAATACTACAATTGTTGAAAGAAATTCGCTCAGGGGTGATGCCAGATAGTTTTTTCGTGTCACCCTTTTAAATATTTTTGCATACCGTTCATTTGTATCTTTAAACTGATTCTGCATTTTTTTCTCAGCATTGAATCCTTTAATTATCCTGAGTCCGGATAGAGTCTCTTCCACTACAGACAACAAATTTCCCAAATGTTGCTGGCCGGCCAATGAAGAAGACCTCAGGGAGCGGCTTGTTTTGCCTATCAACAAGCCACTTAAGGGCAGAAGGATCAGAGCAGCCAAAGAGAGCTGATAACTACTCACAAAAAGATAGATAACAAAAATCAGGATATACATCGGATCCCTGAAGAGCATAGTGAGGGATGACATCACAGACAGTTCTATTTCCTGGACATCGTTTGAAATTCTTGTCATAATATCTCCCTTGCGTGATTCAGTAAAAAAAGACAAAGGAAGCCGGAGTATTTTATCATACATTTTTTTTCTCAGATCACGCACAGTGCATGAGCGTATATAAGCCATGCTGTTATTTGCAAGGAAAATAAAGCCATTTTTAAAGAAACTGGCAATAATAAAAACAACGCATATCAGCAATAAAGCCCCTGACTCTCCCTGTCTGTCAATAAGAGCCGTAAAATAATACCTGACAAAACTGTTAAGATATTCCAGACTGGCTGTAAATTCTCCCGGATGAGGCAAATATTCTACCCTGTCAAAAAGTATTTTAAGAAAAGGTATTGCCAGGGTATATGAAATAAGTGCAAAAACAGCACTCAGAATATTATAAATGACACTTTTAACAGCTGTCCATTTATATGGACTGATATATTTTAACAGGAGTCTGACTTTATCCATAAAAAAACATTAAAAACCGGTATAATTAAACGGGGTTATTCTTTTTAATTCTGTCTTCACGGATTCATTTATTGCGAGACTGTCAATAAAATCCGCTATTTCATCTTTTGTAATTTTCTTGTTCGTCCTGGTTAACTCAAGAAGTGCTTCATAGGGTTCAGGATAACCCTCTCTTCTCAATATTGTCTGAATTGCTTCGGCAATGACTGCCCAGTTATTATCAAGATCATATCGAATTTTTTCTTCATTAATTATCAGTTTATTCAGTCCCTTTAATATTGAATTAAAAGCCAGGATTGTATGACCAACAGGTACTCCTGTATTCCTCAATACCGTTGAGTCAGTCAGGTCACGTTGCAACCGTGATACCGGAAGCTTTTCTGCCATATGCCTGAGAATAGCATTTGCAAATCCCAGATTACCTTCTCCGTTCTCAAAATCAATAGGATTGACCTTATGAGGCATAGCAGATGATCCTATCTCACCTTTTTTAATCTTTTGCCTGAAATAATCCAAAGAGATATAGGTCCAGAAATCTCTTGTCAAATCAATTAAAATAACATTGATCCTCCGCATATTATCAAACAAAGCTGCCATATTATCATAATGTTCTATCTGCGTTGTCGGTTTTGAACGCTGTAAACCCAGATCATCGTTAACAAAATTATCAGCAAACGCTATCCAGTCAATATCGGGATAAGCAATTTTATGGGCATTCATATTACCTGTAGCTCCTCCAAATTTGGCGGAGTATGGTATTTGTCCAAAGTATTTTGACTGTTCATCAATTCTGGCGATAAATACGGCTATCTCTTTCCCAAGCCTTGTAGGAGATGCAGGCTGTCCATGTGTCCGACCCAGCATGGGAATATCTTTCCATTCATCAGCTAATGAAGCAAGCACCTCCCTGAGTTCAAAAAGAAGCGGAAAATAAATATTCATCATTGCATCTTTTAAGGAAAGAGGAATAGCAGTATTGTTAATATCCTGGGAAGTAAGTCCAAAATGTATGAATTCACTCCACTTTCCCCAACCCGACTGAAAAAATTTTTCCTTCAGATAATATTCAATGGCTTTGATATCATGATTAGTTTTCTTTTCCAGTGCTTTTATTTTCCCGGCTTCCTCAAGATTAAAACTCTCATATATTGAACGAAGCATCCCGTAATTATCTTTCCTGAAATCATCAAGTCCTGGAAGAGGTATATCGCACAGAGCAATAAAATATTCAATCTCAACCATTATGCGGTATTTAATCAGACTATATTCAGAAAAATAAAGATCGAGTTCATTCATCTTATGCCTGTACCTTCCATCAACAGGAGAAATAGCGGTAAGAGAATTTAATTCCATTTAGTTGTTTTTTATTGTTTTATTGACATAAGCATACATACAAAAGTACTATTTTAGAAGAATTAAAAAACTTAAACATTATTAATAGTAAAGTATCAGACAACTGAAAATGGGAGAAAAAAAAATTAAGATTTCTGCAGTAAAATATGCGAATACATATCCCTTCCTGTATGGAATGTATAAAACCGGATTCGACAAAAAAGTAAGCATTTCAACTGATCATCCTGCCGATTGTGCCTCCCGTCTGATAGAAGGGGATGTTGATATAGGGCTTATACCGATAGCAGCCTTACCCTTAATGAAGGAATATTATATTATTACCGATTTCTGTCTTGGTGCTTATGGCAAAGTCAGGACTGTAATGCTGCTAAGTAATTGCTCTTTTAATAAAATAGAAAGGATTTATCTCGACTACAGGTCCAGATCATCAGTGAACCTGGCCCGTATTTTGGCAAAATATTACTGGAAAAAAACCTTTATATGGGAAGAAACATCGGAAGATTTCAATTTCCTTGATATTAAAGATAATGAGGCATTAGTCCTCATCGGTGATCAATGTTTTGAATATGAGAACAGATTCAGTCAAAAAATTGATCTTGCAGAAGAATGGTATAATTACACTGGCCTACCCTTTGCTTTTGCCTGTTGGACAGCAAATAAAAAACTTGAAGAAAACATACTTGATGATTTTAATGCTGCTCTGAAAACAGGAGTGGAAAACATACCGGAAGTTGTAAAGCTATACAGGGAAACAGGTAGTATTAAAGGAGAAGATTTAAACATTTATCTTACCAAAAACATGGATTTCCACCTGACTAATGAAAAGAGAAAAGCAATAGAGCTGTTTCTCAGACTGATGGATGAACTGTAGCTTCGGATCGTATGAGGGAAATATAAGTCATTTAATATATCAACAGATATTTTATTCTGAATACATTAATGATTATCTTTGGTAAAACAAGAAGTATGAAATAAAAAAAATATATCATGAGAAAGACAATCACTTTTAATGAACTCCGGAAAATTAAAGATCAATTGCCCTCCGGTAGTATGAGAAAAATAGCAGAAAAGCTGGATCTGAATGAAGATACAGTCAGAAACTACTTCGGAGGGACAAATTTTGAAAAAGGCGAAAGTGTTGGTATTCATTTTGAGCAGGGACCCGGAGGAGGTATTGTAAGTTTTGATGATACTACAATACTTGATATGGCCAGGAAGATGATCAACAAATAAAATCAGTCCTGTTAGCATAAAAATACGAAACATAAAATTTTATTTCTTTTCTACTAAGTTTTGAGCTTTCTTAATAATGAAAGATAAATCTGCAGGTATTTTACTTAAAAGATGCCAAAGGTTTATTTATTCTGATCATTATTATCGCCCAGGACAGAGGTGGTAAATCATGACACTTCCGGAAATAATTTCCAAAACAGAAAATTCACTTCTCATTCAACTGGAAGAATTCTTTATTCAGACATGGGGTGACACTGATTTGCCGTCACACAATCTGGATCATCACCGACGCGTATGGCAATATACTGTTGAATTGCTGTCGCACTTTAATATAGGAGAACACAACCCCTTGTTTATCAAAAAACTGATGACAGCTGTTTTTCTTCATGATCTGGGTATGCGGTCAGATCAGGGAGAAAAACATGGCAGTCAAAGCAGAGATATGGCAAGAATCTTTCTTATCAGAAACAATATGGATCCGGATCATTATAAAGATGTCCTTTATGCTATTGAAAAACATGATGATAAGAAATACAGATATAAAAATCCGGAGAACACGTTATTAAAGATTCTTTCTATTGCTGATGATCTTGATGCCTTCGGGGAAAAAGGGATAGAGAGATATCTGGAAATCTATCATGCAAGAGGTATTCCGGAAGAGTGTATAGGACCGGCTGTTCTGGAAAATGCAAAAGCAAGATTTGATAATTTCAGATTATTTGCGGAGCAGAAACCCTCGCTTTACATGAAACATAAAAGGCGCTATCATATTCTAAACCGATTCTTTGAACAATATCATAAGGTCAGATGATCACTTAAATCATTTTTATTGATCAAAGAGATCCAGTTGCCTGCAATAAGGTTCATCCGACTCCATATTTGATATACTCACACCCATTAATCTGATTTTTTTCCCTTTAAGATCAATTGATCTTCTTATTTCTGACACTTCTCTGTGAAGAGTATTAAAATCACGAATGTAATTTTGAAGAGTTTTACTTCTGGTTATCTGGCTGAAATCTGAATATTTTATCTTTAGTGTCACTGTCCTTCCCGAAGCATTATTCTCTTTCATTCTGTTTATTAGTTCTCTTTCCAGCTTATATAATTCAGTGATAATTGCGAATCCTGTTGTAAGATCTTTTTCATAGGTCAGTTCTGTTCCAATAGATTTTCTTTCCCATTCTGCTTCTACAGGCCTGTCATCAACAGCTCTGCAGATATTATAATAAAACTTACCTGCCTTCCCGAAATTTCTTATAAGACCCTCCATATCCCATTGTTTTAGGTCAATGCCCTTATGTATACCCAGCTGATGCATTTTTGCTGCTGTTACTTTTCCGATACCAAAAAATTTCTCAATAGACAAGTCGTCAATAAACTTAGCGGCATCTGCAGGCAGTATCACAAACAGACCGTCAGGTTTATTAACTTCAGAAGCTATTTTTGCCAGGAATTTATTGAAAGATATTCCCGCAGAAGAAGTAAGACCCAAATTTGTCAGTATTTCTTTCTTTATTGTTTTGGCAATCAATGTTGCAGATCCTGAATTTTTTATATCATTTGTGACATCAAGAAAAGCTTCATCAAGAGATAGTGGTTCAACCAGATCTGTATATTGCTTGAATATTTTTATTATTTCGCCTGATATTTCCACATATCTTTCAAAATGGTGGGGGACAAATATCAGATCGGGACATAGTTTTTTTGCAGTAAGAGATGGCATTGCCGACCGTATACCATATTTCCTTGCTTCGTAACTGGCGGCAGCCACTACATGTCTTTCTCCGCTACCTCCCACTGCCACTGGTTTACCACGCAGTTCAGGATTATCCAGTTGTTCAACTGATGCGAAAAAAGCGTCCATGTCGATATGGATTATTTTTCTCATATTCAAAGACACTAAAGAGCAGATTGTTAAAGATATTTGTTTCTTTGAAATAAAAATATGCATTTACAATAACGATACTCTTTTTATCAATTTCTGTTCTGTTTAATTATTAGTATGGCAAGGAATAAAAACTTTCATCGGTTTTAATATATTTTTCTATATTCGCAAAATTCGTAAAAACGTAAAATTTGCAAAAGATGAAAGTACTGGGAATTAACTGCAGTCCGAGAATTGGAGGCAACACAGAGATACTCATAAAAGAAGTCTTCAGATCACTGGAGAACAATGGCATAGACACAGAATTTTTTCAGCTGGGAGGCAAAAGTATTAGTGGGTGTACAGCCTGTATGAAATGCAGGGAGATCAAAGATGGAAGGTGTCATCAGGATAATGAAGTTATAAATTCCTGCATAGAAAGGATGGAGAGATGTGACGGTTTGTTGATTGGTGCGCCAGTGTATTTTGCTGATGTAGCTTCTGATGCCAAGGCACTCATTGATGTTGCCGGTTATGCAATGCGTGGAGCCGGCAATCCATTGAGGAGAAAGGTTGGAGCTGCTGTATTATCTATGCGAAGAGCGGGAGCAGTAAATGCATTTGATACAGTCAATCATTTTTTTCTAATCAATGAGATGATAATACCAGGATCATCCTACTGGAATATGGGAATAGGAAGGGAAAAAGGTGATGTTTTAAAGGATGAAGAAGGGCTGAACACAATGCGTGTTCTTGGAGAAAACATGGCATATCTTTTAAAAAGGCTGCACAATGGACAGTAATAAGAGTGAGTACATAAAATCTTCAACTCCGGTTATTGAATAATCCGGTTCTTTTAAAAGAATAGAAGAACCGGAATGTAACTAGGTCCGGACAGGCAGGATGTTCATAAAAATAATTAAGGGGTGTCTTTTTGAGACACCCCTGGTTATAAGGTTTCTGATAAAATCTCTCTGATAATTAATAATTTTCTCTTTCCGTGTAATGAGTATGAAGTAATTCATGAGACTTATGACTATTTGGTTTGTCCAGAAACTCTTCATAAATAGCAATTATTTCAGGGTTTTCATGTGATTTCCGGATAGGCATGTTTTCGTCTTCCGCATAGATGGCATTTATTCTGTTCTGTCTTATTTCCATGCTCGTGGGAATAGGCTGACCACCGCCGCCAATACAACCCCCCGGACATGCCATTATTTCAATAAAATGGTAATTGGTCTTTCCCTGACTTACCAGTTTTACAATTTTATTTGCATTGGTAAGACCGTGAGCTATAGCGACATTAAGCACTGCTCCTTCAAGAAATTTCCACTCATCCAGGCAGTTTTCAATTTTTATTGAAGCTTCTTTAACTCCTTCCATACCACGCACAGGAGTAATGTTCAGGTTTGTAAATGGCACTTCACGGCCTGTAACAATTTCATAGGCAGTACGTAATGCTGCCTCCATAACACCTCCTGTAGCTCCGAAAATAACACCGGCTCCGGTTGATTCACCCATTACAGAATCATAATGTGTGGGTTTAAGATTTCTGAAATCGATACCTGCCTGTTTAATCATCACAGCCAGTTCACGGGTAGTCAGGACAAAATCAATATCCTTGTATCCGCTTGCTCTCATTTCAGGTCTGTCAGCCTCATATTTCTTTGCTGTACACGGCATAATAGACACAGATACTATTTTTGAAGGATCGATTTTCTTTTTTGCTGCATAATATGTCTTTGCAAGAGCTCCAAACATCTGTTGAGGTGATTTACATGTTGACAGATTAGGCAGGAGTTCCGGATATTTATGTTCTATGAACTTGATCCAGCCAGGAGAACAGGATGTAAACATCGGCATCCTTGTCTTCTTATCTCCGTCGACAAGCACTTTTTTAAGTCTGCTTAGCAATTCAGTCCCTTCTTCCATTATTGTCAGGTCTGCACTGAAATCAGTGTCAAGTACAGAGTCGAAGCCCAGGTAGCGAAGGGCTGTAACCATTTTACCGGTAACAATTTCACCCGGATCACACCCCAGATCTTCTCCCAATGCTACTCTGACAGCGGGAGCTGTCTGAACGACTACATGTTTATCTTCGTCATAAATAGCATCCCATACCTGGTCGATATATGTTTTTTCCACGAGGGCACCGGTAGGGCAACGGTTTACACATTGTCCGCAGTTAGTACAGACGACATGACTCATTGGACGGTCATGGAAAGAAGAGATTTTCTGATGCAATCCCTTATTGGCAACAGCTATAGCTGAAATATGCTGTAATTGCGAACATGTTCTTACACAACGCTGACATCTGATACATTTACTGTCATCTTTGATAAAAGCAGGAGATGATCTGTCAATCTCATAATGACGGTCTTTCACCAGATCGATAAAGACAGTGTCTCCAAAGGCGAATTCATTTGCAAGAGCCTGAAGTTCACATTTCTGATTCTTGTAACACTTCGTACAATCTGAACGGTGTTCAGAAAGGAGAAGTTCAACAATATGTTTTCTGGCGTTTCGCACCTTAAGTGTATTAGTGTGAATATCCATACCTTCTGCAACAGGCATAGCACACGCAGCAACGAGAGTTCTGGCACCGGTCTGTTCTACAACACAAACACGGCAATTACCGGCAACACATAAATCCGGATGATTACACAATGTTGGGATATGTATGTTCAGTTTTTTTGCAGCATCCAGGACGGTTGTTCCCGGTTCTACTGAAATTTTCTGGTTATTTATAGTCAGATTTATCATTATTTTAAGAAGTTTAAATGTTAATAAATGATCTCTTCCCTGAAGTTTTCAACAATGGTTCTGAAAGCATTACCCACTGATTGTCCCAGACCACATTTTGATGCTACTTTCATTGTGTCTGCAAGTTTGAGAAGTTCATTGAGATAATTTGAATGTATTTCACCTTTTTTTACTTTTTCAACCCCTCTGAGTAATTGCTGACATCCGACTCTGCATGGAGTACATTGTCCGCACGATTCCTCCGCAAAAAAATCGAGGTAATTATGAAGGACATTGTACATCGATCTTGAACTGTTGAATAATTTCATTGATCCTCCGGTAGGGACTCCCTCAAAACCTATGATAGTATCCTGAAATTTTTTTCTTGGTACACAAAACCCTGAAGCACCTCCAACCTGGACAGCTTTTGTATCTCCGTCACCAAATTCATTAACAAACTCCTGTACTGTCATTCCAAGTTCCAGTTCAAATATCCCCGGGATAGGAGTATCTCCGGATACCGAAAACACTTTTGAGCCTCTTGAGTCTTTTGTTCCAAGCTGACTGTACGACTCCGGGCCATGAGTTATTATCATCATTGCAGTAACAAGAGTCTCAACATTGTTTATAGAAGTTGGTTTTTCAAAAACACCTGATGTTGTCGGATAGGGAGGTTTATTCCGTGGTTCCCCTCTCCTGCCTTCAATGGATTCAAAAAGAGCACTTTCTTCACCACAGATATAAGCACCACTTCCCAGACGATAGGAAATTTCAAAATCATATCCTATCTCTTTTATCATTTTATGAAATGCTTCAAGGTCCTTATATAATTGCGGGAGAAGAAAACGATATTCTCCTCTCAGATATACAATACCTTTTTTTGCACCAATAGCCTTACCAGCTATCGCCATTCCTCCATATACCTTGTATACTACCCTGTCTAAAATTTCACGATCCTTGAATGTTCCCGGCTCACCTTCATCAGCATTACAGACAACATATTTTTCAGGATCATCAATAGCAGCAGTATATTTCCATTTCAGACCGGTAGGGAAACCAGCTCCTCCCCGACCTTTAAGTCCTGAGTCGAGAACTTGTTGAATTATCGACTGACTCGACATTTCCCAGGCTTTTTTCAATACCTTTTCTGCATCTATTTTCTCAAAAATCAGATCTACTTTATTCAGTCCTTTGTTTTTCATGTCTTTCAGAATAATATTATTTCTGCATATAATCTTTAATAATCTCTACAACCTTTTCCGGAGTAAGCTCGGTGTAAGGTATTTCATTAATCAGCATCGCAGGAGCCTTGTGACACCATCCGATACAATTAGTCTCCAGTAAAGTGAACTGTTTATCGGAAGTAGTCTCTCCCACTTTTATCTTAAGCATATCTTCCATTGTCTCGAGTATCTCTATCTTACCCTTCATTGAACAGGTTATTGTTTTGCAAACCCTGATGACATACCTGCCACGCTCCTGGGTATCCAGAAAGGTGTAAAATGAAGCCGTCCCATATACTTCTGCTGCAGAGATATCAAGCTCTTTTGCAACTTCAACCATAGCCTCATCAGTAAGATAATTATGTTTCTCCACTATACCCTGAAGTATAGGCAAAAGACTCTCTCTTGTGCGACCATGCTTATCGGATAATTCCTTGACAAGATTTCCTAATTGGTACATTTTTTATTGATTTTTAAATAGTTAAAATTTATTAATCGTACAATTATTCCTTTTAAAATTCGGCTGTTAATTTAATAACAATACTTTTTAAAACCCAAAATAATTCTCATTCTTACTAATTTAGAATTAAACTAAAGAAGAAGAACGAGATTAAACCAATACAAAATCTCCAGGAAAATACTGTATTTGAGACTTAAGCGACCAACTTAAATCGTTGTTTATCTGCACTATAAATAGATAAGAAAACAAACCTGATAAAAGATGTTTTAGAAGCTATTCTGTTTTTTTTTCGGAACTACCGGAAAAACCTTCAGGAATGATTTTTCCTTCCTGTTTGAGCTGCTGATAATGTGATTTTAAGTTTTTTTTTGTATATTAGAATAATTATTACTGGCAATAAAACAAGTAAAACTTAACCTACTAGGAGGATTATTATGGCTGTAAATTATCTATGTAAAGTATGCCGGGGACATCTCAATGTAAAAAATTCCATTATCCTTTCTGCAACCAATCTCGGTGACAGGCGGGAAAAGGGATTGGTTCTGCTCAACCCCAAAATAGGAAATTATACAAAAACCACACATCCCAATTTCAGTATTAAGGAAAAAGTGGAATATATCTACACTTGTCCCATTTGCGGGGCCCGGCTAAACAGCATGAAATATCTCCATATGGTAAGGATACTCATGATCGATGAAACAGGCAGGGAATTCAACATTTATTTTTCAGGTATTGGCGGTGAGAAATGTACATATAAGATAAGAGAAAACATAATTGAAGAAAAATCTGGGCCGGATGTAAGGATCTACGATAAATATTTTGAAGTTCCTGAAGAAGACAGGAAATACCTTTAGCTTTTTGCATATTGAATAAAATTAATAACACCTGGAAATAAACACTTTACAACAATAGTCCTGTTTCACGTTCAGGAATGGAGCGATAGTTTTTTATTTCTAATGTGTCTTTTCCGCTGAAGAGTCTCTTTTTTTTATAATAAATAGTGCATTATTTCTGTTTGTGTCTCAACAATAAAATTATAATTTTACTGCCGTTTTTTCTTCTTCACTGAATTTTGCCGGCATTTGGCAGCAGGTTATATTTATTTTATTATCTGTTAGTTAAATACTATTTAATCAGAAATAAACTGTTATAAACCGACAACAGCAGCAAAAAAGAAGATTAAGCAGGAAATATTAATTAATCAATCAATTTAAAATATATACTTATGAGCAGAGATGTAAACAAAATGGCAGCCGATAATATCCGTATACTGGCTATGTCGATGGTTGAGAAGTCCAAATCGGGTCATCCCGGAGGAGCAATGGGAGGTGCTGATTATATTCATATTTTATTCTCAGAGTTCCTCAATTTTGATCCGGATGATCCAAAATGGATTAATCGTGACAGATTTTTTCTGGATCCCGGTCATATGTCTCCTATGCTCTATTCGATACTAACGCTTACCGGTCATTTTAAGACAGATGATCTCCAGCATTTCCGTCAGTGGGGCAGCCCGACTCCCGGTCATCCGGAGCTGGATGTGATGAGAGGCATTGAGAACACTTCAGGTCCTCTTGGGCAGGGGCATACCATGGCTGTTGGTGCTGCCATAGCCGAACGATTTCTGGCGAACAGATTTGGCGACTTATTTTCTCATAAAATTTTTACATTTATTTCTGACGGTGGTGTTCAGGAAGAGATCTCCCAGGGTGCTGGACGGTTAGCAGGCTATCTGGGTCTTAATAATCTTATCATGTTTTACGACTCTAATGATATCCAGCTTTCTACCGAGACCAATGCTGTTACTCAGGAAGATACTGCCATGAAATACCGGGCATGGGGATGGGAAGTGATTACAATTGACGGAAATGATCACGATCAGATAAGAGATTCACTGAACAAAGCCCTTGGTTCTAAGGATAAACCGGTATTGATAATCGGTAAAACTGTTATGGGGAAAGGTCTTTTAGACAACAACGGTAACAGTTTCGAGAGAAAGACATCCACTCATGGCATGCCGGTAAGCGATGCCGGAGGTTCATTTGAAAAATCGATGACAAACCTTGGAGGAGATATTAATGATCCTTTTAAGATATTCGATGAAGTAAAAGAATATTATAACCAGATACTTGAAAAGAAGAGGCAGAAGAAAGCAGAATGGCAGAAAAAGAAAGATGAATGGGCAACAGCCAACAGTTCACTGAATGACAAACTGAATTTGTTTTATTCTGGTGATATCCCGGAGATAGATTTCAAATCGGTTCAACAAAAGGAGAATTCAGCAACCAGGGCTGCATCAGCTGCCGTACTATCCGTTCTGGCAAAAAATATTGAAAACATGATTGTTGCTTCGGCTGACCTCTCTAATTCCGATAAAACTGACGGTTTTCTTAAGAACACCAAAGCTTTTTCGAAAGGTGACTTCTCTGGCTCTTTTCTGCAGATGGGTGTTGCAGAACTTACCATGGCTGCCGTTGTCAACGGAATGGCTCTCCATGGTGGTGTCATACCCGCCTGTGGAACCTTCTTTGTTTTTTCCGACTACATGAAACCTGCAGTTCGTCTGGCCTGCCTAATGGCATTACCAGTTAAATATATATGGACACATGACGCTTTTCGTGTCGGAGAAGATGGTCCTACGCACCAGCCGGTTGAACAGGAAGCACAAATCAGACTTATGGAACATCTGAAAAATCACCAGGGCGAAAACAGCATGCTCGTTCTGCGTCCGGCTGATGCCGTTGAAACAAATGTGGCATGGAAGCTTGCACTGGAGAACAAACGTACGCCGACTGCTCTTATATTATCACGACAGGGCATCAAAGATCTTCCTTCAGATACCAACGACAGATATGCAGATGCTTTGAAAGCACATCACGGCGCATATATTGTTCAGGATTGTGATGGCACTCCCGACATTATTCTTCTTGCCAGCGGCTCTGAAGTATCCACCCTGGTTGAAGGAGCTGCTCTTCTGAAAAACAGCAAACTCAGAATAAGAATAGTATCGGCACCTTCAGAGGGTCTGTTCAGAGAAGAACATGAATCCTATCGTAAGTCTGTCATACCCGACAATATACCGGTATTCGGACTTACTGCCGGCCTTCCTGTTACACTGCAGGGGCTAGTCGGACCTAAAGGCAAGGTATGGGGCGTCACTACTTTTGGCTATTCGGCACCATACAAGGTACTTGATGAAAAATTCGGATTTACTGCTGAAAATGTGTCCCGGCAGGTAAAAGAGTACCTTGAACAATACAAAAAATAAACTGAGTCACTGTTTTTTCAATATACATAATGTACCTTTAACTTACCCCCTTCCCTACAGAAGGGGGTATTTAATTATTTGAAAATCAACAGGCATTTACGAACAAGCCAGGATTCAATATATATGAAGGTATTTTAAGACGCCCTCTTTTTTATTATCTTTGCACCCAAAATTAAATATGGCATACGACATACAACCCAATATTAAAGGTCTTATTTTTGATCTCGATGGCACTCTTGCGAATACCATGCCCTATCATTTTCTGGGATGGAAACTGGCTAGCAATAAATTTGGTGTTGACATGGATAAAACTTTTCTCAGAAAATTAAATGGAAGTGCCGGAAAGATTATTGCTTCTGAACTGATCAGGCAATTCAGACTGGAGAATGTTACTATTGAACAATTAATAGAAGAGAAACTATATCAGTTCAATAAAATACAACATGAAGTAAAACCCATTGAACCAGTTGTAAATATTGTAAAAAAATATCATGGAGTTCTTCCAATGGCAGTAGGAACAGGAGGACACAGAAAAGCTGTGGAACGCACTCTTGAAATAACAGGATTACGACAATATTTCGATATTATTGTTACATCAAATGATGTTACAAATTACAAACCTCATCCTGAAACATTCCTTAAATGTGCTGAAATGATGAAAGTTAATCCTGAGTTTATTCAGGTATTTGAAGATGGCAATCTTGGTCTGGAAGCAGCCCGCACCGCAGGTATGATTGCGACAGATGTAAGATCATGGTACAACTCAGACTGGTAAAATATTCAATACAGGATACCGAAGCCATACTAAGACAAATAACAAAACACATCTGTAAGGTATATAAATACCTGACAGTTATGATTATTTATCTTCCCCTTTTTAAAAAGTAAAAAGTATTATATTTTTCAGGTAAATGGAAACACTGAAACATATTGTAACAACTTCTGATGGTTCACATTCAATATACGTACCTGAACTGGATGAACATTATCATTCAGTGTTTGGCGCAGTACAGGAATCCCGGCATATCTTCATCATGAATGGCATGAATGAAAGCAAAGCATCACCTTTAAGAATTTTTGAAGTTGGATTCGGAACTGGTCTGAATGCTCTTCTAACTGCCTGCGAAAGTATTGATGGTAACAGGGAAATATTTTATACTTCTATCGATAAGTATCCTCTTGATAAGAATATAATAGGCTCACTGAATCATTTTTCATTTGCCGGAGACAAGGGGAAAGATCTGTTTATCCGCCTGCATGAAGCAAAGAACGGAGTCATGACAAATATTTGTAAGGATTTCAGTATCAGAAAAATCACCGGTGATTTTCTGACTTATGACGAAGAAGGTTCTTATGATCTGATCTATTTCGATGCTTTTGGGCCCGATAAACAACCCGAAATGTGGACTTCAGAGATATTCAAAAAAATATTTTCTTTCACAGTTACAGGAGGAATACTGGTAACCTACTCGGCAAAAGGCACAGTTAAACGGAATCTCAGATCTTCCGGTTTTGAAGTATCAATACTCGGAGGGCCTCAGGGGAAGAGACATATTATAAGGGCTGTCAAAAAATAATAAGTATAAAAACTTTTTTACATTGGTCAAAGTATTATCTTTGCTAAAATTTTAATATTAAATAATAATATTTAAACATATGAAAATCAGAACAATAGCCGTGTCAGCTATAGCAATGACCCTGATAATTAGTTCCTGTGGAAAAAATGCAGTCAATAATTCTAAAATTAAAAGTCTTTCGGACTCCCTGGCATATGCTTTTGGTATTGTAAACTACAATGCTTTGGTTACTGATAGCCTGATACTTGATCCTTTACTTGTTGCAAAAGCCATGCTTGACGGAGAAAAAGGTAAACCCAAAATGTCAGATGATGAGGCAAGAGCTTTTATTATGACTTATGTAAGCGATCGTGAAGAAGAAAGGGCTACAAGACAGGCAGCAGAAAATGAAATATTATATAAAGATTACATTATGGAGAACGAGGAATTCCTTTCAAAAAACAGGGAAAAAGAAGGTATTACTGTTACACCGAGTGGATTACAGTATGAAGTAATAAAAATGGGTAATGGTGCCAAACCCACTAGTGAAAACATTGTTAAAGTTCATTATACCGGAACCTTAATCGACGGGACTAAGTTTGATTCTTCCGTTGACAGAGGGGAACCTGCACAGTTTCCTGTTTCAGGTGTGATCCCCGGATGGACAGAAGCTCTTCAACTAATGCCGGTAGGATCAAAATTTAAGATATATCTGCCACAGGATCTGGCCTATGGAGCAAATGGTGCAGGAAATCTCATAAAACCTTTTTCAACCCTGATCTTTGACGTTGAACTTCTTGAAATAACTGAATAATAGTTAGATAAACTAAATTACATCAGGGAATTATACTAATTTTTAACATCAGATTATCAAACCCGGATGGCATTCGAAATAACAGGTAAAATAATTGACATATTACCGGTAAACCAGGTAAGTGACAAATTCAGGAAACGGGAATTTGTCATAGAGAAAAAAGAGACGGGAAATACTGTCGTCTTCACCGATTATATCAAGTTCCAGCTTATTCAGGATAAATGTGATATTATCAATGACTCATATCTCAATGAAGACGTAAGGATATGGTTTAATCTCAAAGGGAATAAATGGGAGCGTGACGGAAAAATAAATTACTTTACCAATCTTGATGCCTGGAAAATAGAGAAAATAAATCCGGGTAACATACAAACGGATATTCCTTCAGATAATATTCCGGAAGATATTCCACCTGAGATTGATGATCTGAGTGATCTTCCATTTTAGATAATGATCAATCCACTCCTACAGAAATGGGAAACTCAATATGAAGCTCCTCCTTTTAGCAAAATTGAAATTTCTCATTTCAGACCGGCAGTAGAAGAAGCAATAAAGGAAGCTGCTGCAGAAATAGAATATATTTCTTCAAATCCGGATTTACCGGATTTTTTCAATACTATAGATGCTCTCGACCGGACAGGCGAAAAACTGGATCGTATAACTTCAATCCTTTTCAATCTCAACAATGCAGAAACAAGCGATGAATTGCAGGCTGCAGCACGTGAAATATCGCCTTTGCTGACACGGTTCTCAAATGATATTACATTAAATGAGAAGCTCTTTGCCAGAATAAAATATGTATTCAAAAAGAAGAACCTTATTTCCCTTAACAGAGAAGAGGAAATGCTTCTTGATAAATATCACCGGAATTTCATTCTTGGCGGAGCAGGCCTCAGGAAAAAGGAAAAAACACGGTTCAGAGAAATATCAGAGGAACTGGCACAACTTTCATTAAAATTCGAAGAAAACATTCTTCACGACACAAATGCCTTTGAACTTCATCTTGAGAGTGCAGATGAACTGCAAGGATTGCCTGAAAATATTGTTGAAGCGGCTTCCCGGGAAGCTTTGTCGAGAGGTAAAAAGGGTTGGATATTTACTCTTCATGCTCCAAGCTATATCCCTTTTATGAAATATTGCAAGAAAAGGGATCTCAGGAAGCAAATGTTTAAAGCTTATTCTTCAAGATCTTTCCATTCCGACTCACATGATAACAGAAAAATAGCAGTAAAAATTGCCAACCTGCGGCTGGAATTATCTAATATACTGGGTTTTAATACATTTTCCGACCTCGTTTTGAATGACAGGATGCTGGATAACAAAGAAAAAGTACTTTCTTTTCTCAATGACTTGCATAAGGCAGCTTATCCTGCAGCTCTCAGGGATTATGCAAAAATTGAAGAATATGCAAATGCAAACGGACACAGCGGTAAGCTTGAAAGATGGGATTGGGCCTTTTATTCAGAGAAACTTCGGAAAGATCATTTCAATATTGATGATGAAACGCTCAGACCATATTTCAGTCTTAATAATCTGGAAGAAGCTGTTTTCAATCTTGCATCATCACTTTTTGGGATAAGTTTTAATGCCGTTGAGAACATACCTGTTTATCATCAGGAAGTAAAGACCTGGGAAGTCCTGGATTCAGATGGATCATTTCTGGCATTACTTTATACAGATTATTTTCCCCGAAAAGGAAAGGGAAGTGGAGCCTGGATGACCAGTTACAGAGAACAATATATATTGAATGGCAAAGATTTCAGACCTTTCATCTCTATTGTAACCAATTTTACGAAGCCATCAGAAAATCTTCCATCACTGCTTACTTTCGATGAAGTTAAAACCTTTCTTCATGAATTTGGCCATGCATTGCATGGTATGTTCTCAAAATGTACATATAAGTCTCTCTCCGGAACAAACGTAGCCCGTGATTTTGTTGAATTACCATCACAGCTATTCGAAAATTACGCTTACGAGAAAGAATGGCTTGCTTTATGGGCGCGACATTATATTACCGGAGAAACAATCCCCGGTGAACTAATAGAAAAAATAAAAATGTCTGCAACTTTTAATGAGGGATATGCATGTAACAGACAACTCAGCTTCGGCTTTCTGGATATGGCATGGCATACAATAACAAGTCCGGTCACTTCAGACATCGAAGAATTTGAATCTGCTGCCACCGGATTAACAGAAATTTTCCCTCCCATCCATGATATAAACATAAGTGTTTCTTTTGCTCATATCTTCGGAGGAGGGTATGCTTCTGGTTACTATGGTTACAAATGGGCAGAGACCCTTGATGCTGATGCATTTAATTATTTAAAAGGAAAAGGTGTTTTTAACCGGGCAATAATGACATCTTTCAGAAAGAACATTCTTGAAAAAGGAGGGTGTGATAATCCGATGAGTCTTTACAGAAATTTCAGGGGTCAGGAACCGACAATTGATGCTTTTCTTGAAAGAAGTGGATTGACACATAGCTGAAATAAGGTAAGTGAATCCCCGAACATATATTATATTTGTCAATAGATTCAAAGTGTCTTTTTATTTGAATAGATTTTTTTAAAAATATTATTTTACTGATGTTCCTATGATCCTTTTCTTCCAAAGCTCTGCAAAGACTATAATAGCAGCAGGAATTCGCAACATACTTACCGAAAAAGAAATCAAAAAACTTGTCTGGCTTTTTGATGCTGATTTATTGAATAAAGATATATTGAAGGGTCCGTTTATTGGTCCCAGAAAAGAGATGGTGACTCCCTGGAGCACTAACGCAGTTGAAATAACTCAGAATATGGGGATTAGTGGAATCGAAAGAATAGAGGAATTTCATCCTGCCGGGAAGAACATATCATGGGATCCCATGTTACAAGGATTATACGATGGTTTGAACCAGAAAATATTTACTATTGACCGGCAGCCTGAACCTGTTCTTTTAATCGATGACATAAGTGAATATAATACAAGAGAGGGACTTGCGTTAAGTGATGAAGAGATTGATTACCTTGAAAACCTGAGTCGAAAACTGGGACGAAAACTAACAGACAGTGAGGTATTTGGTTTCTCTCAGGTTAATTCTGAGCATTGTCGTCATAAAATTTTCAACGGAAAATTCATCATTGATGGCATAGAAAAAGATACTTCTCTTTTCCAGATGATAAAGCTTACTACCAGGAAGAATCCCAATAAAGTTATCTCGGCATATAAAGACAACTGCGCCTTCATTGAAGGTCCTGTTGTCGAACAATTTGCTCCGAGGACACAGGATAAAGCGGACTATTTCGTTGTCAGCAAATTCAAATCTGTTCTTTCACTGAAAGCTGAGACTCATAACTTCCCTACAACAGTTGAACCTTTCAACGGAGCATCTACGGGTACGGGCGGAGAGATCAGAGACCGTATTGCCGGAGGCAAAGGGGCTTTCCCCATTGCAGGTACTGCTGTTTACATGACATCATATCCCCGCTGTGAAGGCCCAAGGGAATGGGAAAAAGCCACTGAAGAAAGACCATGGCTATATCAGACTCCCGAAGATATTCTCATTAAAGCCTCGAACGGGGCGAGTGATTTTGGCAATAAATTTGGTCAACCTCTTATATGTGGTTCTGTCCTTACATTCGAACATTTCGAAAACGGTAAGAAGTACGGATATGATAAAGTAATAATGCTTGCCGGAGGCATTGGCTTAGGAAAAAAAGATTCAAGTGAAAAGGATATACCCGAAAAAGGAGATGTTATTATTCTTCTTGGAGGTGACAACTATCGTATCGGTATGGGAGGAGGAGCTGTCTCTTCTGTCGAGACTGGAAAATACGACAGCTCAATAGAATTGAATGCTGTACAGCGCGCAAATCCCGAGATGCAGAAAAGACTATATAATGCCATCAGAGCTCTGAGTGAAATGGACAATAATCCCATTATTTCCATCCATGACCATGGTGCCGGAGGACATTTAAACTGTCTTTCCGAACTGGTTGAGTCAACAGGCGGTATTATTGATATGAGCAAGCTGCCTATAGGCGATCCTACCCTGTCTGCAAGGGAAATTATTGGAAATGAATCGCAGGAACGGATGGGCCTTGTCATGAAAGCTGACACTGCAGATGTACTGAAAAACATTGCAGACAGAGAAAGGGCTCCCATGTATATCATAGGGAAAGTTACAGGAGATTATAAGTTTATATTTGTCAATTCTGAGACAGGAGAAAAACCTTTGGACCTTGATTTGGAAGATCTTTTCGGAAATCCTCCCCTGACAATCATGAATGACACTACCATACCTTCTGTTTTCAGGGAAGTAGAATATCAACAGGATCAAATAGCCGGATATGCTGAAACCGTTCTGCAGATGGAGGAAGTTGCATGCAAAGACTGGCTCACAAACAAAGTGGACAGATCGGTTACAGGAAGAATTGCCAAACAGCAATGTGCAGGTCCTTTACAACTACCGCTCAATAACACCGGGGTGATAGCTCTTGATTACAGTGGCAAGCCGGGAATGGCCACTGCTATAGGGCATGCGCCTGCAGCAGGACTGGTTGATGCATCTGCCGGTTCTGTGTTATCTATAGCTGAGGCATTGACTAATATAATATGGGCTCCACTCACACATAAACTAAATAGTGTTTCTCTTTCTGCCAACTGGATATGGCCCTGTAAAAATAAGGGTGAAGATTCCAGGATCTATGAAGCGGTAAAAGCTGCCAGTGATTTTGCTATTGCACTCGGAATTAACATCCCAACAGGGAAAGACAGTCTCTCAATGAAACAGAATTACAGCGACCAGGTTGTTTATTCTCCTGGTACTGTAATAATATCCGCATCAGCTGAAGTAAAAGATATAAGAAAGGTTGTTGAACCTATAGTCAGGAATGACCCGGATACAAGTCTGTTATATATTGACATGAGCTGTGATTACTACAAGACCGGGGGGAGTTGTTTTGCACAATCACTTAACAGACTGGGAACAGAAGTGCCGACAGTGAAAGACCCGCATTATTTTGCCAGAGTATTCAATACAGTACAGGATCTTATCCTAAAAGATAAAATACTGGCGGGCCATGATATATCTGCAGGAGGCATGCTTACCACTCTTCTTGAGATGTGCTTTTCCAATACAGAAGGAGGTCTGGACATTGATCTTTCCGCAATAAATGAAAAAGACCTGATCAGGATATTGTTCAGCCAGAATCCCGGTATAATAATTCAGACAGGAAATAAAGATAAAGTATCTGAGTCACTTGATAAAAACGGGATATCATACTTCCGGATTGCCAGACCTGTTCCTGAGAGAATGCTATTTATAACTAAGAGAGACCAGAAAATAAAACTTGATATTGATAAACTTCGCGATAAATGGTTCAGGACTTCATATCTTCTTGATCGCCGACAGTCGGGCAATAATCTTGCAAAAGAGCGCTATGACACCTATGCCGCAAATAAGATATGTTTCGTCACAGGCAATTTTAAGGGCACTTATGGATCGCTGGGAATATCCCCTGTAAAGCAGATAAAAAGTAGTACAAGAGCTGCTATAATAAGAGAAAAAGGAGTCAATGGTGACAGGGAGATGGCTTATGCCCTGTTTCTCTCCGGTTTTGAAGTTAAAGACATTCATATGACTGATCTTGTCTCTGGAAGAGAGACTCTGGAAGATATTAATATGATAGTTTTCGTAGGGGGTTTTTCCAATTCCGATGTACTTGGGTCGGCTAAAGGGTGGGCAGGTGCTTTTATGTATAATCCTAAAGCAAAAGGCGCACTTAACAAATTTTACAAAAGGGATGACACTCTTTCACTGGGAGTCTGTAACGGTTGTCAGCTCATGGCTGAACTGGGGCTTATCTATCCGGAACATGATGAAAAACCAAAATTGCTTCATAACAAATCACAGAAATTTGAATCATCTTTTCTGGGTGTAAAAATACTGAAGAGTAATTCAGTCATGCTGGGCAACATGGCCGGAATGGAGCTGGGTATATGGATAGCACATGCCGAAGGACGCTTCAGGCTGCCGTATTCTGAAGAAAGATATAATATCCCGTTAAAGTATTCCGGACACACTTATCCGGCTAATCCAAACGGATCTGATCATAATATTGCAGCACTATGTTCATCTGATGGTCGTCATCTGGCTATGATGCCACATCTGGAACGATCATTTTTCCCATGGCAATGCGGATACTACCCTCACGACAGGAAAAAAGATGATGTAACGCCCTGGATAAAAGCCTTTGTTAATGCCAGAGAATGGATTGAGAACAGATAATAATGAATATCCTTAAAACAATGCTTTTAATTCCTGTTTTCAGGAGTAAATGACAGCGACAGCACCTTTGATATATCACTGTCTGACGTACCGGAAGCAGTGTAGTTAACAGGCAAGATCTTTTCACTGATAATCTGCACATTATATTTGCCAGTATCCTGTATGTACATTGTCCCTAAATAGGAATCACATCTGTAATAAGGATATGACACTTCCTTGGAATCAAGTACTATCCTGTCGCAATCGGGATAACCCTCTAACCTGTTATCCTGAACACTAACCAGAACATTGTTTTTATATCTTAGATTGGTGGTGTCTTTCGTTGCACTTGACAGCCATACATTATACCTTCCCGCTTTTGTAACAACGACACTCCATTCTGCAGTGTTACCCGAAGGATTCACCACATCGCTGTAACAATCGGCTTTTTCAAGATTCAACGATATAGTCCCATCCTCCAATTGTAAAATATCATTGGTTTTTCTCTCAGTGTTATCATAGGTATTTGAGGAATTACCACATGAATAAAGTAAGCTTAAGCTTATGAATATTGCTGTCCACACAAATGTTGTTCTTGTCATTATATTTGATTGATTATTTTGGTTTCATTCGCAAATTATTTATTATTTCACTGACCGAATGGAACTTACATGAATTAAACAATGATTTCCTTTTTTGACATACTGCTCATATAAGTTTCATTTATATAACGTAACAAATAACATTCCATTGTATACTTTTTTTATTAAAATAATATCAAATATTTCAATTAAAAAATGAAGATATGGTGAAGAGCAGCAGTTTTTTGACCAACATCAGTATTTAACAGGTTACATGTATGTTACTTATGTCTACTCTGAAATATCCACAGGTTCCTTCAGTGAGATAACTTTTGAGTAATTTTTTTTGTCAGGATGGGAAAGAATAATTGCTTCAGCTACTATTTCTGCAATATCAGCAACTGGTGTTTCTGTAACCGGAGAAAATGTTTTCTTACAAAGGGGGCATGCAGTTGCAAGAATATCCGGATTATTTCTGGTAAGATCTTTTGCTGCATCACTGGCGATCTTTTTCTTTTGAGCATAGCTGATATGCATATTCCCAAGACTGCCTCCGCAGCAATATGCGTTTTCATCTTCATGTCTTGTTAACTGAAGTCGGCCTACATGCTTCAATACCTCTTTAGGTTCAGCATAAACACCTGATCTTCTTCCAAGTTCGCAGGGAGAATGATATGTAATTTTTTTTCTGAGGAAACGTAGTCTGAGGACATCTTCATTAATAAGGGAATTTATGAATTGTGAATGATGGTATACATCAATATCCAGGTAGTAACTCTCCCTGAAAACTTTATAGCATATAGGACAGGATGTAACGAGTATATTTGCTCCTGATTGCTTAATTATCTTTGAATTATAATTAATAAGTTCTCTTGCTTGCTTGTATTTCCCGGCCAGCATCAGGGGACGTCCGCAACATACTCCTCCTTCTTCATCCATGAAGTTGTAATTGACTCCTGCTGCATCAAGAATTTTTATCATTGATTTTTTTATTGCAGGAGTCAGATGAGTCATACATCCTGCGAAATACAATACCTCAGCTTTGGTTGTTTTTACTGCAGGCAGCCAGCCATAAACGAGGCTGCCATTTGTTTTTGGTACAGGTATCTTAACATGTGAAGGGAAATATTTCTCAAAGAATCCGTTGTCACCAGATTTTGTTTCCGGTTCTCTTCTCATTATCATCCTGATAGGTGTAAGTTCTATTCCGACGGGGCAGTTTTGATCACAACGTCCGCACATCAAACAATTATTGGCAATATCCTTTACATCTTCATTATTTCGTATTCCTTTCAGGAGGTAGGCTGACTGGATATCAGTGATACCGGTTGATAAATTTAACTGGCAGGTATCGATACATATGCCGCAAGATGAACAGGAATAAGTTTGTATTTCAGTAAAAGCCCCATAATGATCTCCCGTTCTTATTCCTGAGTTTCTTGCGAAAATCAGAAATAATTCAGTAGGAATATGCATGTATCTTGTAAGGGGGAGCAGGATAAAAAATGTTCCCAGAGAAATAGAGTATAGCCACCAGAAAGGATACGCCAGTTCATTAACGGGGAGGAAGGATGCAAAGACAGATCCCAAAGATCCTGTAAGGAAGCTTCCAGTATCATAAGCAGCACTGGTAAAACTTTCAGCCAGGAGTCTGCTTGGAAAAATCAACCATAGTGAAGTAAGGGCAACTTTATCGAGTGTTTTCAACCTTGTTGTTTTTTTCATCCCTACTACGCGTGAAGAAAACCTCTTTATGACAGCAAGCAGAAGTCCGGACAGGATAAAAGCAAGTAAAAAATCCATAATAAAAGCATAAAAGGCTTCTATGCCGTTTCTGCCGTGCTCGGGATTAAAGAACTTAAAAAAGATAGCTTTGTAAGGAGGATTGAGATGTCTTGTTCCGAAGATATCAGCTTCAATTGTTCCAAAAAGAATTAGTAAAAACCATCCGAATGCAAGACTCATGTGCATATATCCAAGACGGAAATTAGATTTCAGTATTTTCCTGTGAATAAGGCTCTCCATGAAAATCTCTTTCAGACTTTTAGCAAACGGTCTTCCAAAAAAGCCGCGTTGTAAGCGTAGCTTATCAGCCCGTGAAAGATCACGGAACCAAAGTACACACCTGACAACAGCATATATCAGAATGAAATAAAGACCTATATTGAATGGTATGACAAAGGGATCAAACTGCATGTTGTTTTTTGTTTTTGAAAGCTTCCTGTGCCAATGCAATAACATTCCGGGTGTTCACCCCTCTTGGGCAAACAAGGATGCATTTACCACAAAGCATACAATTGAATATTTTTTCCTTTACTTCCTCGTTTTCACCCCGCTTTAAAAGTATCTGTAGTTCTCTCAGGCTAAATCGTATATAATTACCTGAAGTACATGTTGCTGAACAACAACCGCATTCAATACACCATCTAAAAGAAGGTTCATTGTCATGAATAAAATCTGCAATGCTTCTATCGTTGGCATCATAGTCTATCCTGCGGGCTTTTAACAGTGTAAATCCGAAATTACTCATATTAATTACTTCTATCATTCAGATAATCTATCACATCAATAACAGCTGCCCTGGCATGTGATATAGTTTCTGTAATATTCATTGGAGCGGTACAGGTTCCGGCATAAAAAATCCCTTTTTTATTACTTTTATTTGATCCGTAATGAAGATCTGTCGCTTTGAAGAATCTGTTCTCGCCTGTGTCAAGCTCTGCTGACAAGGCTATTTTCTGTCCGCTTTCGGCCATTTCCATACCTGCCATTAACACGAGCATATCCAGACCAATTTTCAAAGGTCTGCCTGTAAGGGTGTCTTCAACTTTTGTTATGAGCTTATTATCTATATCCTGAGAGACTTCTGAAACTTTTCCTCTTATAAAATTAACCCCATAGTCCTGCTGGGCTTCTTTGTACAATTCCTCATACAATGCCCCTCCCATACGGATATCCATATAAAAACAAAATACTTTGGCTTCAGGTATACGTTTTACAATCTCAATGGCCTGTTTCACTGCAGTGACACAACACAACTTTGAACAATAAACATTACCGACCTTTTCATCTCTTGATCCTACACAATGTACCATCCCGATTTTTGAAGGAATATTTCCATTCTGAAGTTTTATTTCATCATTACGGAACATTTTTTCCAGATCAGCAGAGCTTATAACATTATCATAAATACCATATCCATACTCTTCTTTTCTTTCGCTTCTGAAAAGATCAAAACCTGTTGAAACAACAATAGCATCTGCCTGTAATTCTTTTCCATCAGAAGTACGGACAACAAAAAAATCATTTTCTCTGACAATGTCATTAACATCTGTATCAGTAAAAAGTGAAATGCTCTTATGTCTGATAAGGTTTTCCAGGTAATTGATAACCTCCCTGCTGTCTTTTCTGTCGGGGAAAAGATGATACCAATCCCGCACGTGTCCACCTGTTTCTGCAGATCTTTCCAGTAAAGTGACAGTACAATCATGTTTTGCTAGCTGACCTGCAACTTCCATACCGGCTGTTCCCCCACCAATAACTATTACTTTATTCTTCATTTTAAACGTTTATCATATTTTCCGGCACAGGCATCTGTCTTCCATCCCTTGTTCTGTATTTATCAGCCGGATCATAGTGTATCCCCATTTTTTTTAACAAAGGTTCTGATTGAACCATATGATACTGTAATCCCAGGTCCCATGGATTATATCCTAAAACGAGGCCTGCCAGCTCTTCATATGTGAGAACCGGTATTGATTCTCCATTATCACCATATACTGTACCATTCATCTCTTTTATAGTATATTGCCATTTATCCATGAACATAGTACACCCAGGGCAGTTTGTCAGGACCATATCAGGTTTATATGGTTTCATGGAGTCAAATTTTTTTACAGTATTTGATAAGGAATATCCCCTGTTAGCCTGAACCAGATATTGTCTGAATCCAAAACCACAACAATGTCTCCTTTCCGGATAATCTATAACTTTCCCTCCCCAGGCTTCTATCATACCTCCCAGCACATTAGGAAATTCTGCTCCTCCGACACCATACTTTGGAAAAATTTTAGCATAGTGGCATCCAACATGTTCTACAATATTCAGTGGTTTACCGGTCTTATGATTAATAAGTAAATATTTTGCTTTTTCAGCTATCTCATTCCGGAATTTATAAATCAGGTCACTTGTATGAGCCATATTCAAAGGAAGGTCGAATTCTCTGCCTGTTGCTCTTCGAAGATAGTCTCTTGTTTTTTCGAGCTCTTCGGGAAAGTGCTTCCATGTTTCAAGTATCTCGGTATAAACACCAAAAGATGTTACACAGGAAATTACAATATTTTTATAACCCGCCTCTTTCATCAGGGCATAATGACGTGCAATAACTGTCATAATTGTTGAGAAGGGCACAACGTCAGCGTGATATCCAATTCCTGTACATGTTGTATGTGAAGGATTCTCCAGCACATCTTTTCTAAGATCATCTCTAAGAAACTTAAGGAAGAATTGTTCTGAACCCGGAAAAAAACTTTGGCGGATACAGGATCTTACATAGAAATAATGATCATCTGCTATTTCTTTATTATATTCTGACCAAATTCTTTTTTTCCCTTCTGTTTGCATAGTACAGTTTTATAACTAATGGGTATGTTTCTTTTTATTTGCTGTAAATACTTCATTGAAATATTCATTTTTAATACCCTCATTTTCAAATTGAAGCCCCATTTCTTCTGCTTTCTTTCTTGAATGGCTTTCTATTGTATCAAACAAGTCAGTTCCTCCGGTAACCTCAAAAATATTTATAAGTTCCTGCCTCACATTATCTGGTATTTTTCTCAGAGGACCTTCACCAAGTTCATCAACATGTCCTCCAAAACGTTCATAAACATCGTTTGTATTTTTAAGAATGTACTCCCAAATTGGACCTTGCTCCCGATGCATCTCAGGACTTACCGCATATGATGCAACACAGTAACCATACTTCAATATATTTTCTCCCACTGTACGCTTTATTGCAAACTGTTGTCTGCCTTTTTCAGACTCAGTAAAAAATCCCAGCTTCATTGAGAGGGTACGCAAAGACATTACCACGAGGGCAGGTGTATTACCTCTGGGACATCTTGTCTTACACGACATACATTCTCCACAATACCAGATTGTTTCTGACTTTAGTAATCCCTCTATTTCTTCATTATTTCCTGACTGGACCAATTCAACAATTTTCCGGGGATCGTAGTCATAAAACTCAGCTGCAGGGCAAATAGCAGTACAAACCCCACAATTCATACAGGCTTTAAGTCCTTCTTTAAACCTTACATCCTGCTTTAGCATTGAAAAGTAATCACCCATTGCAGTAATATGTCTTTTTCTTCAATAGCACAAAATTATCTTTAACAAACCTAAGCTGGAAGAAGCTTAAAACCTATTTTATACGGGGTATTTATACTCATCAGAAGTATTAAAATTAAAACAGAAAATCATTTTATATTTTGAACGGAAAATTGCATTTAACAATTTCTCCTGCTGAGTTACTGCTTTTCTTAGTTTTCTGTTATTCTGTGATTTCAATAGTTATTTCTGAAATAGCAACAAAATTAATACATTTAAGCGATCAAAACTACTGATATGTCTCAAGATGAAGCTTTAAATCAGCTGTATGAAAGGTATCCCTGTCTTTCATCAATAAAAGAAATGATTGCTGAAGCAGCCGGCATGATAATCAATTGTTACAGTCATAATGGCAAATTACTTATTTGCGGTAACGGAGGCAGTTGCTCGGATGCTGAACATATGGTTGCTGAATTGATGAAAAGTTTTGAAATTAAACGAAATCTGGAGCCTGGCTTCAAAAACCACTTAAGAGAGATATCCGGCAGCAGGGGTGACTATCTTGCAGAAAATCTGGAACATGGATTAGCAGCTATTGCACTAACTTCTCATTCATCACTTATTACAGCTATAAGTAACGATATGGATCCTGCTCTTATTTACGCACAGCAGATACTTGCCTACGCTTCGGAGAATGATATATTAATTGGAATAAGTACTTCTGGAAACTCTCAGAATATTATAGATGCCTGTATTGCGGCAAGGGCTATGAACATTAAAATCATTGGGATAACAGGATCCACAGGTGGTAAAATGAAAGCTCACTGTGATCTGGTAATCAGTGTGCCTTCATCAGACACTGCGTTTATTCAGGAACTCCACAGGCCAATAATACACACCTTATGTCGTATTGTTGAGAACCATTTCTACGGTTTTCTATAAGTATATATCTGATCTGGTTATCAATAAAATAAGAAAATTCATGTCCGATTTAGAAAGGTATTTCGGTTCTTTCCGTGAAAACATCATTGGCTCAGATGCCGATATAGAAACTCCCTACGGCAGGAAGCGCCTTGTATATGCCGACTGGATAGCCAGTGGAAGATTATATGGTCCTATTGAAAAACGACTGTCTGAAGATATTGGTCCTATGGTTGGCAATACTCATTCCGAGTCTTCATCAACAGGTCTGGCAATGACTAAGGCCTATCATCTTTCACAGAAGATAGTCAAAAGCCATGTCAATGCCGGAGAGGATGACCTTCTGCTTTTCACCGGGACAGGTATGACATCTGCTGTAGCTAAGCTTCAGAGGATACTGGGATTAAAGGTACCCGAGCATGCCCTGTCCTACTGTGCTTTAAGTAAAGGTAATTATACCAAATGCAGAGATATACCAAATAAAAACCGTCCGGTTATCTTTCTTACACATACTGAGCACCATTCAAATCACACCTCCTGGTTTGAAACCATGGCAGATGTTGTTGTGCTTGAACCAGCCTCTGATCTTACAGTCAATCCTGACACACTGAGAAAAGAGATAGTAAAGTACAAGAACCGCCCTCTCCTTATTGGCTCATTTTCTGCCTGTTCCAATGTTACCGGTTATTTTCCTCCCTATTATGAACTTGCAGCAATAATGCATGAATACAATGGATATTGTTTTGTAGATTTTGCAGCTTCTTCTCCCTATGTCAAAATAGATATGCATCCGGGAAATGAACTTTGCCATCTTGATGCAATTTTCTTTTCTCCACATAAATTTCTGGGAGGACCCGGAAGTGCCGGAGTACTTATCTTCAATAGGAAATTATATAAGAATCAGATACCCGATACACCCGGTGGGGGCACTGTGAAATGGACAAACAGATGGGGCGGATACAGTTATATCAGTGACATTGAGGCAAAAGAAGACGGAGGTACTCCAGGTTTTCTGCAGGGTATAAAGGCAGCCCTGGCTGTAACCCTGAAAGAGAAAATGGGGGTTGATAAAATTGGTAAAAGAGAGAAAGAACTCACTGAAATAACATTCAATGAGCTTGAAAAAATAAAAGAATTACATATTCTGGCAGCTAATATAAAAAACAGACTGGGAGTTTTTTCCTTTTATGTTGATAACATACACCATAATCTTTTTACAAAACTGTTAAATGACAGGTTCGGCATACAGGTAAGAGGGGGGTGTTCGTGTGCCGGTACATACGGTCATTTTCTTCTTGATGTAGGCATTAACCTTTCCAAAGAAATAACCAAAATGATTGAGGCAGGTGATCTTTCTCTTAAACCCGGCTGGATACGTTTATCATTGCATCCCACAATGACAGATAATGAATTGCTCTTTATCATTGGAGCAATCAAAGATATAATAAAAAATGCCGGTGAATGGGCTGGCGATTACATTTATGACAACCATACAAATGAGTTTCATCACCGTACGTTTCAGGAAAAGATGAAATCATCGTATTATCACTGGTTTATTCTTGACAAATAATACTATAATATCAATATTCTGAAGCCCAATATATTCACCAGCTTCTGACCAGGACGGAATATTTTACGTGCCACAGGCCATACTTTGGAAAGGTATTTGTCCTGTTCCTCTCTTATAAGTACCATCAATTCATCAAGTGCCGGATCAGACGATTTCTTTTTATATTTATAGTTCAAACAAAGAATTAACTGCGACATATCGTTGTATTTCCCAAGGTTACGGGTAAGATCATCAAGCTTTTTCTCCAGTGATCTGACAGCAGGCGGATTAAGAGGACGAAAAAAACAGAGCTGATATAATAAATCTTTTGCCCTTTTTCTAAAAGTATGAACCTTCTCCGGTTTAGTATTATTCCTGCATGAAAGATAACTATCAACAACAAGATTAAAGCTTTTTTCAAGCTCAGTAACCAGAATTTTTGGCTCCATATCATTCATATTCTGAAACCTGAGCCTGAAACCTGCCTTGTTAAGATTATCGTCGATAATCTTTATTTCATTTAAAACCTCCTGCGAGGATGTTTGTTTATTGCTTGCTTTCTGTAATAATCTATCAATATCTTTTCTGTCAGTGAGGTTTGAAAAAATTCCAGGATATTTTTTTTTCAGATTTTTTAGTATTTTCCTGTGGACCGAATTATCTCTCCATGAACTGGTCCTCTGACCTATTTCCCTGTATGTTTCATATTGCCGTTTATAGAAGTCATCCTCAAGCTGTCCTGATATAATTTTCATAACGGCCCTTGATTTTTTCATATACACCCTTATATCGTGAACTTCTTTAGTTCCGGGGGCCGGAGTTTGTAACAGTGATAACCGAGATTCCTTTATGTATGCTGTTAATTCAGGTTTTATTTCTTTGAGTTTTATATAATCATCTGTCATAAGAACTGATATTATTATTGTCATAAAATATACAACATTGTACCATACAAAACAATATTATAAAAGGATAAAATGATAAATGAGCGTTGTCAGTATTTATATCCGGGTGTTAAATAGAGCTATTAGGGAAGAAAAAATGTATTATTTCCTATCATACAAGTATTTATCTGTTTTTCTACATCTGAATAGAAGAGCAGAAGATTAGAGTATCTTTCTATCTGAAAAATATTTCTGATATCGTTAATTTCAGGACACATCATCAGACAGAGTTTTAAAATATCCTAGTTATCCTTTCATATAATTTCATGTAACAGGAAAATGCATGTTAGTCGTAGGAAACCGGAAAGAAAAAAGTAAATTTGCTTAACACAAAACCTGAAATCCATAATATGGCAAAAATGAACAATGGGATGAAGATCGGCATCCTTACAGCCGGGGGTGATTGCCCGGGTATTAATGCTGCAATACGAGGTGTTGGCAAAACAGCAATCGTAAAATACGGGATGCACCTTGTTGGAATAAGTGACGGTTTCACAGGTCTGATCCATAAAGAATATACGGAACTTACTGAAAGAGACTTATCGGGGATACTAACAGTTGGAGGGACTATACTGGGAACTTCCAGGGAAAAACCATTCAAAGAGGCAAGAAAGAAAAAAAATGAGATCAGAAAACCTGATCTGATCAGAGAACACTATGAGCAGATGGGATTGGATTGTCTTGTATGTATTGGTGGAAACGGTACACTGAAGACTGCCAATCTGTTATCTCAGGAGGGATTAAATGTTATAGGTATTCCCAAAACAATTGACAATGATGTGTGGGGCACGGATATGACTTTTGGTTTCGATTCAGCGGTCAATATAGCTGCAGAAGCTATTGACAGGCTTCATTCGACTGCCAATTCTCACAAAAGGATTATGATCATAGAAGTGATGGGGCACCATGCCGGCTGGATAGCTCTTTATGCAGGTATTGCAGGAGGTGGTGATGTTATACTGATACCGGAAATACCTTACAAGGAAGAAAAAATAGCAGAGTATCTTATGCGTCGTGCAGAACAAAACAAACCATATTCCATAGTAGTTATTGCAGAAGGGATAAAAAATCCTGGTAAAGAGAGGTCGGTTGCACAATATCTCAGTAACAGGATATATGAAATGACTAATCTGGAAACCCGTGAGACTGTACTGGGGTACATTCAAAGAGGAGGCAGTCCGTCTCCAATGGACCGTGTACTTGCAACAAGATACGGAACAGCAGCAGCAGATCTGATAGCCGATCATGATTTCGGGAAAATGGTAGCTCTGAAAAACAATAAGATAGTAGCCGTTCCGCTTAATGAAATAGCAGGTAAGCTAAAGCTTGTTGACCCTGAAGATCCTTTGGTACTTCATACGATCAATATGGGCAACAGTTTTGGCTCGTGACCATAATGCAAACGTTTCATTATTTTTACCTAAGGTATGAAAAAGATCATCTTCATAAGACATGGCAGAGCTGAAGACGGTTCTTCAGGGATTAACGACTTTGACAGATCACTTACAACAAAAGGCAAACTGATCACAAAAGAAATGGCTCTTCGTTTAAGAGGCAAGGAAAAAAGTCCCGGATTGCTGATCACAAGTCCTGCCTTCCGTGCCCTTGAAACAGCCATACTTATTGCCGTTGAGTTCGGAATAAAACCCGAAAAAATACTGCTTGACAGTAACCTGTACTTTCAGGCAGGAATAAAATATCTGATGGAGATGCTTTATACTATTCCCGAAGATACTGAATCAATAACCCTTGTCGGTCACAATCCTTCATTCACTGAAATGGCAGACAGACTATGCATTGAGGGTTGTGAATTCATGACCAAAACCAGTATAGTATGTATCTCTTTCAAAGTATCTGCATGGAAGGAAATAAAACCAGGTACAGGTAAAAAGGAATACTTCCTAAAACCAGAAAAATAAGATGAGTAAGAGATATATACCAAAGGAAATCAGTTGGTTGTCATTTAATGAAAGAGTCTTACAGGAAGCTGAAAACAAGGATGTTCCTCTAATTGAACGCTTTAAATTCCTTGGTATCTATTCCAATAATCTTGATGAATATTTCCGGGTAAGAGTAGCCACATTAAAAAGACTATCAAAACTGGATTCACAATCAAGAAATCTGCTTGGCTATCCTCCAAAACCTACTTTGAAAAAAATCCAGGAAATTGTTCTTCTGCAGAACACTAAATTTGAAAAGATATATAAAACGCTCATCCATGAACTGGCAAAACAGAAAATCCATTTTATAAACGAGAAACAGCTGAATCAGGAACAATCTGAATTTGTAAGGTCGTATTTTCATTCAGAAGTAAGAACCAGACTGATGCCATATCTGATAGAAAAAGACACAGAGATGCCTAATCTGACTGATGATGCAATCTATCTTGCGATTATTCTGAATAAAAAACAAAGCGGTAAAAAGAAATATGCTCTCGTAGAAATACCTGCCAATATACTGCCACGTTTTATTGTACTGCCTGAAACAGAGGAAGGACGGTTTATTATTTATCTGGATGATATAATCCGTTTCGGACTTAAAGATATCTTCTTCATATTTGATTTTGATGAGTTTTCCGCCTTTACCATTAAACTAACCAAAGATGCCGAGCTGGAAATAACCGATGATATTTCAGAAAGCTATATTGAAAAGATATCCCGCAGTCTTAACCAAAGGAAATGGGGCTCCCCTGTGAGATTTGTATACGACAGGGATATCCCTGATGATCTGCTGAAAATTCTTACCGGGAAATTTGAATTCGGCCCGGATGATGTGATCATACCGGCTGACAGATACCACAATCTGAAAGATCTGATAAAGATACCTTATCTCGGAAAAAGCAAATTCTACTACGACCCGCTCGTTTCCCTGCCTCATAAGGATATAGTCCCTGGCAGGAGTATTTTATCGGCAATGAAGAAAAGGGATATTATGCTCTTTTTTCCCTATCATCCCTTCGATTATTTCATTGATCTTCTTCGGGAAGCCTCTATCGATCCCTATGTGACTTCAATACAGATAACTCTCTATCGCCTGGCACGTAATTCCAGTGTTGTCAATGCCCTTCTCAATGCTGTAAGAAATGGGAAAAGTGTTACGACAGTAGTGGAACTTCAGGCAAGATTTGATGAAGAAGCAAATATTCTTTGGGGAAATAAACTCATGGAAGCCGGAGTAAAAGTGATATATGGTGTTCCCGGATTAAAAGTGCATGCAAAACTGCTTCTTATAACAAGAGTTGTAAACAACATTACTACTCAAAGATATGCAGCCGTAGGAACAGGTAATTTCAATGAAGACACAGCAAAAATTTATACAGATCACCTCCTGCTTACTACAAATATCAAAATTACCAATGAAGTTTTTAAAGTATTTAACTTCTTTAATGCCAATTATAAAAAGGATAATTTTTACCATCTCATCCTCTCCCCTTTTTCATTAAGAAATAAGATTACACTTCTGATTGACAATGAAATAAAAAATGCAAGAAACGGAAGTAAAGCCTATATATATTTAAAACTGAACAATCTTACCGATTACGAGATTATTGACAAACTTTATGAGGCCAGTATGGCCGGTGTAAATGTAAAGCTGATAATAAGAGGAATGATGTCACTTATTACCGGGAAAAAGGATACAAGTGACAATATAAAAGGGATTGGTATTGTTGACAGGTTCCTTGAACACACAAGATTCATGTTATTTTGTAACGGCGGACATGAAGAGTGTTATATAACATCAGCTGATCTGATGACCCGTAATGTTGACCGCAGGATAGAAGTGACCTGTCCCGTTTTTGACAGGACAATAAAAAATGAACTAAAAGAGATCTTTCAAATACAATGGAATGATAATGTAAAGGCCCGCAAATTAGATGCAAATCTTTCCAACAAGTTCATTAAACAGGGTAAAAAAGCATACAGGTCGCAGGTCGAAGTCTTTAATTACCTTAAAAAGATTCATGAAAAGTAATCAAAGGATATGTGTTGTTTAATATTCCTAAACAGAACTTTTGCCCATGAATGATAATTTTATCTATCTTAAAGCTGTATATAACTATATTCAATCCATAAAATAAAACCGTATTTCAGTATGAAAATAAAAAAAGACTCTATCAAGGTACTGATTAACAGTGTTTTTCTTTTATTATCACTCATTTTGATTGTTAGCTCATGTACAAGTGGAGGAGCAATAGAAATATCTTCCGACACTGACAATAACCCCTTAATAAAATTGAATAATCCTTTCGGTAATTCTGTTTCTGTTTTCTCTCCGTCTACTGCCACAGGGAGCATTGGCATTGAAACAGACGGGGTTACAGAATGGATAAAAGGACGTCCTGAGAAGGAAAAAGTTGACAGACAAACAACAGAGTATATCTGGACCTTAAGTCAGGGGCAGCAGTTTATATTATCTGTCACGAAAAATACAGGCGTATATGATCTGAATCTAAGGGTTGAGGATCTGGATTATGCCATTTTCCATTTGAATATAAATTCATCTCCTGATGAGTATTTTACTGGGATCTTTGAAAGAGTAGTAAACGGTAATCAAAGGTTATCATGGAGAGAAGATATCACTACTGCTTTAAATCTGAGAGGTGAAAGGGCTTCGATGAAGCTTATGCCTACTACATCAGCATATTGTCCATTTTATATTTCTTCTGAGAATTATTCCTTTTTTGTGCATGGGACATGGCCCGGGGTTTTTGATTTCTGTAAAGAATATAATGATGCTGTGATGGTTGCATTTGAAGGTCCGGAACTTAAAATAAGTGTCAGAGTTGCAGAAACACCCAAAGAACTTGTTCAGGCCCATTCACTTGAGACAGGGCCAACCTTTCTTCCTCCTGACTGGGCTCTCGGACCATGGAGATGGAGAGACGAACATTTCAATAATACCACATATTATGACGGCACCGGAGTAAAATCTCCTTACAATTCTGATCTCACGGAAGATATTCTGCTGATGAAGCACTACGATATACCCGCTACTGCATATTGGATAGACAGGCCATGGGCAAAAGGATACTTTGGTTATGAAAACTTTGAGTTTGACACTGTCAAGTTCCCAAAGCCGGAGTCAATGATCAAATGGGTAAATTCTCACGGTATGGAACTAATGTTATGGATTGCTCCTTTTGTGTGCGGAGATCAGGCTAAGTATGCAAAAGAAAAAGGTTATGATCTGATTGCTCTTACTCCTGACAAGATAATTCCGGGAGTTTTTCCTTTTCAGCCCACACCAGGTCAACAGCTTCCTGCTATGCAGGGTAACGCGCAATCCGGTACACAACAAGGAGGAGTAACAGGTACATCTCCTCAAAGAATGAGGGTCAATATTTTCGGAGGTGCATCATCCCGGCCTGATGTAGAGGGACAGATGGAACTCATTGATTTTACAAACGAAGAGGCTTCCAAGTGGTGGGGAGAAAATGGTCCGGCTAAACTGGCAAAAATGGGAGTAAAAGGGTTTAAGCTCGATCGTGCAGACGGAGAGGTTGAACTTGATTCCCTGAATTTATTTACAGCCTCTGGGAAAACATATCGTGAAAATTATAACGACTATCCTCGTCAATTCATTAAAGCCACTTATGAAGCAGTAAAACCAGTTTTGCAGGATGACTTCATATTGTTTCCCCGTGGAATGTATACAGGAAGTTCAAAATATGGTGCTATGTGGGCCGGAGATATCAGAGGAGAGCCGCATGCTTTCCGTGCTGCCGTCATTGCTATGCAAAGATGTGCCGTTATGGGCTACCCTCTCTGGGGTTCGGATATAGGAGGTTACTGGGGACTCAACAGAGAAACCTGCATGAAATGGCTTGGATTTGGGTGTTTCTCACCATTAATGGAAGTCGGTCCAACAGAAAACAGAGGATTCTGGAATATTACAGGAACACCTTCATACGACACCGCTATGATAGCAACATGGCGGCTCTATTCCAAAACACGGATGAATCTTATACCCTACATTAAGGAACTGGTCATTGAAGCGAATAAAGAAGGGACACCTGTTGCCAGACCTTTATTTCTCGAATATCCGGAACAGGCTGATTCATGGAAAAACTGGGAGACATATCTTCTTGGCAAAGATATTCTTGTTTCAGTGATCTGGGAAGAAGGACTATTTGAAAAAGAGGTATACCTCCCTGAAGGTGAGACCTGGATAGATGCATGGAATACTGATAATGAATATCCGGGAGGAAGCTATGTGACAGTAAAAATTAAACCTTATCAGATACCTCTTTTCATAAGAAAGGGGTCGTCTCTTAAACTTGGCGACTTAAATGAGCTATACCAGGAATCTTTTCTTATAGCCAGTAAAAAAGGGAACCTGACTGAACTGGAAGCATCAGAAGACTGGCAGACAATGCATTATCGGTGACATTCTTCATGCTCCACTGACTAATTAAACGAATCAATGGTCCCAAAACAGCAGGTTTATTATAATACTCCTATTCAGAAAGCCAGGTAATAACTTTCTCAGAGCCTGGCTTTTCTTTTGAATAGAGAACATCAACAAGATTTCCATTCTCATCAATGAGATATTTCTGGAAATTCCATTTGACATCAGAATCCATTACTCCATTCATTTCCTTCGAGGTAAGCCATTGGTAAAGAGGATGAATATCTTTTCCCCTAACGGATATTTTTTCCATGAGAGGAAAAGTAATATTGTAGTTTTCGGTACAGAATTGTCTTATTTCAAAAGCGGATCCGGGTTCCTGATTCAGGAAATTATTTGCCGGAAATCCTATTATGACCAATTCATTCTTATATTTTTGATATAATTCTTCAAGATCTTTATACTGGGGTGTATAGCCACACTTTGATGCAGTATTAACCACCATTACCTTTTTCCCTTTAAGTGAGGAAAGATCAAAATCTTCACCCTCAAGTGATTTTATCTTGAAATCATAAAAATTTTTCGTCTGTGAAAATACTGTAAAGGAAACTATCAGCATACTCACTATGAATACCAGTTTTTTTGTTTTCATCTTTAGTAGTTTTAAATAATGTATAAACAAATAAAATCTATACTGGTTCATTTTCCTGATCATAAATTATTACACTTATCAAAAATCATTATTGTCTGATAATCAGGATATATTTATTATTATAATCATCTCATTCAGGATTAATTTCAACCGGAGCTATGAATTGTGAAAAACTCGTTATATTTTTGCGGCTCAATAAAACACTGCCGTATGATAAATACAGTTGACAGGAAATAATCTGCCGGCAATTCATTACGGAGTATACGGGGTGTAGCGCAGCCCGGTTAGCGCATCTGGTTTGGGACCAGAGGGTCGC
>DAINPM010000011.1:0-49506 GCA_036743455.1 Bacteroidales bacterium
TAACCGAAGACGGGAGAAGAGACGGTCTCTTTAAAAATTTACCTGACAATCTTAATGTCTTTCAACTGCATGGTGAGACGATACATCTTACGCCACAGATGACTCTATTGGCCACAGGTGATTTCTGTCAAAATCAAATAGTAAAAATTGGCAAGACTGCATATGGCATTCAATCTCATATTGAATTAACCAGCGATCTTTTAGAATCATGGATCATCGAGGACGTGGACCTTCAAAAACTTTCTCCGGGACAACTTCGGTCTGATTTTGAAAAAATAAAAACAGAATATCAAAATACCGGACGGCAGTTATTTATTAATTTCCTTACTATGTTTGGTTTGATGAATACTTCAAACAACTGGCACTGAAAATGCTATGGTTAAGTTAAATTGGAAGTACTAAATTAATCCGGACAGTAAGTAAAGCTTAAACAATTCATGAACAGATTCATAATATACAGTATATTTTTCATTGTTGCCGGCCTTATATCACAATACAGTTGCTCTGATCCGAAATCCGTCAGTTATGATCCTCCTGAAGGAGCAAATTACACAGGGGAGGCCATTGAAATTACTTTGGATTGCGGAGACATTCTGGCCGGGACTCTGACAATTTCAAAAGATAAGGGAAAGAAGTTTCCCTGTGTATTATTAATTACCGGTAGTTCCCCTCATGACAGAGACAATTCAAAACCTTATAATCCTATAACAGCGTATCGACCTTTCCGTCAAATTGCTGATCTGCTCTCGACAAACGGGATTGCGGTTTTGAGAATGGATGACCGGGGTATTGGTTTGTCAAAGGGTGGAGACATTAATAAAATGACTACTCCAGAAAGATCGGAAGATATAGAACAATTAATCAAATATCTGAAATCCAGATCAGATATTGATAATTCCAGGATAGGGCTTTTGGGATTAAGTGAAGGAGCATCAATTGCACACATGATTGCTTCAAATGATACTTCCTTAAAGACTATAATTCTTCTGTCTGCACCAGGCTCAAAAGGTAAAGAAATATTAAACTACCAGATGAGTAATGGCCTTTTAGATAAGAAGAGTTTTAAAAAACTTCTTAATAAGGATATCAACCTCAAATACCTGTACAATTTTGATCCAATGGAATCAGCCAGACTAATTACACAGCCGACTCTGATAATACATGGTGAGTCAGATAAGAATGTTCCACCAGGAGATGCTCTGAAATTGAAAAAGGAAATGAATAAAAATGGCAATCTTAATGTCACTACACATATTTTAAGCCACCATAACCATTTATTATTACCGGAAAATCCTGAGGGAAAGATTAAGTCAACTAAAATTCCGGATGAAACCCTGAAAATTATCCTGGACTGGATCCTTGAAGAACTATAACTATCTGATGAGATAAATTAAGGGAACGGATAATACTGAGGATTCAATTAATGGAATTTCGAAAATCACACTTATCAATCTCAAGGTAACACTTTTATGAGGCAGAATCTTTTTACTAAAATTTATATCTGAAATATATTGAACAACTGCATGGGTCAGGTTGTTACAATAATAATATAGTTATACTGAGATACTAACTGAAAGGGGTACAAAGATGAAACCAGGTAAAGTATACATACTTACACATGTTAGCTACCTGGTTGTTTTTTTGCATTATTATTTTCCTATGTCTTTGTATTTGAATCAAATCGAAAAGATCTTTTAGTTTTCATCCAGGATAATTATGTGAATGTGAAATTTGGTTTTTGGTTTTTTGGTCAATGTTGATATTGATGTTGTTGTAAAGGTTGAAAAGCCGGGACATAAACAAATAAATTGTGATATGAACACCTAAAATAATAAATATGGAGAATTCAAAAAAAGGTAAATGTCCTGTCATGCATGGGGCTAATACGGACAGCAATAGTTCTGTAATGAGTTGGTGGCCAAATGCACTAAATCTGGATATCTTACACCAGCACGACACCAAGACAAATCCACATGGTGAAAACTTCAATTACCGGGAAGAGTTTAAAAAACTTGATTTAGAAGCTGTAAAGAACGACTTGAAAAAACTTATGACAGACAGCAAAGATTGGTGGCCTGCTGACTGGGGACATTATGGAGGTTTAATGATTAGGATGGCATGGCACAGTGCAGGAACATATCGTACTGCTGATGGTCGCGGAGGCAGTAACACGGGTAACCAGCGCTTTGCACCTCTTAATAGCTGGCCCGACAATGTGAACCTGGATAAAGCACGAAAATTATTATGGCCGATCAAGAAGAAATACGGCAACAAACTATCATGGGCTGATTTAATGATATTGGCAGGAAATATGGCTTATGAATCAATGGGATTCAAAACATATGGATTTGGTGGTGGCCGTGAGGATATCTGGCATCCTGAAAAAGATATATACTGGGGTGCAGAGAAAGAATGGCTGGGGAAAGACCGGTATTCAGATAAATCTGACGAAGCATCGCTTGAAAATCCTCTGGCTGCAGTCCAAATGGGATTGATTTATGTAAATCCTGAAGGTGTTGACGGAAATCCTGACCCCTTAAAAACTGCCCAGGCCATGCGTGTAACATTTGAGCGAATGGCTATGAATGATGAAGAAACTGTTGCATTAACGGCCGGTGGACATACGGTTGGTAAAACGCACGGAAATGGAGATGCTTCTGTTTTAGGACCCAATCCTGAAGACGCACCTATCGAAGAGCAAGGATTTGGATGGCATAACCCCAAAGGTAAAGGTAACGCAGAAAATACAGTTACAAGTGGATTGGAAGGAGCCTGGACAAGCACTCCTGACAAATGGAACAACAGCTATTTCTATTTACTCTTTACTTACGACTGGGAAATCAGAAAAAGTCCTGCAGGAGCAAATCAGTGGGAACCTGTTAACATTAAAGAGGAAGACAAACCTTTCGATGCTCACGTTCCCGGCGTTCGGAGAAATCCTATAATGACCGATGCTGATATGGCATTAAAAAAGGATCCTGAATACCGGAAAATATCAGAACGTTTTTACAACGATCCCGAATATTTTTCTCAGGTATTTGCCAAAGCCTGGCTTAAACTTACTCATAGGGATTTAGGTCCAAAAAGCCGTTATCTTGGCCCTGATGTTCCAAAAGAAGATTTTATCTGGCAAGACCCTATTCCTTCGGTAAGTTATACACTTTCAGAATCAGAGATTGAAGATCTGAAAATGAAACTTCTCAATTGCGGTTTAAGCCCAACCGAACTCATCAATACTGCCTGGGACAGTGCAAGGACATTCAGATGTTCTGATTTCCGCGGTGGTGCCAATGGCGCCAGAATCCGCCTTGCACCTCAAAAAGACTGGCCAGGTAATGAACCCGAGCGTCTTGAAAAAGTATTGAGTACACTTGCCGGGCTCCAGACAGAATTAAGTAAAAAGGTAAGCCTTGCCGATTTGATTGTTTTAGGTGGAAGTGCTGCCATTGAAAAATCCGCTGAAAAAGCAGGAGTGAAAATTAAAGTACCATTTGTACAAGGGAGAGGTGATGCAACAGCTGAAATGACAGATGCAGAATCATTTTCAGTACTTGAACCATTGCATGATGGTTATAGAAACTGGCAGAAAGAGGATTATGCCGTAAAACCAGAAGAAATACTTCTCGACAGAACACAGTTGATGGGATTAACAGCTCCCGAAATGACTGTTTTAATTGGAGGAATGCGTGTCTTAGGCACTAATCATGGAGGAACCAAACACGGAGTATTTACTGAAAGAGAAGGTGTTTTAACTAACGATTTTTTTGTAAATCTGACAGATATGAAATACTCATGGCAACCTGTTGATGAAAATCTTTACAATATTGTAGAAAGAAAAACAGGAAAAATCATATGGACTGCTACAAGAGTCGATCTAGTTTTTGGGTCTAATTCAATACTGCGTTCTTATGCCGAATTTTACGCTCAAGACGACAACAAAGGAAAATTTGTAAATGATTTTATCAAAGCATGGGTGAAAGTTATGAATTCAGACCGTTTTGATATAAAAAAATAAAACAGGATAATGGATTAAACATTTCTGAGATCCGAAGACAAAGAATTCTCAAAACGGGATACTGTTTTTGTTTCCCGGATTAGGTATATTTGCACTTCATTTACTTGTTTTTTTTGAGCTATTGCATAGTATTATTACTAATGCAGTTATTTTATTATTATTTGGTGTTTATTTAAAAATTTACAAATATGGATTTTCCCAATATAACAAATGAGATCCTAAAAGGATTAAGTACATGGGAATCAAAACTGACTAAGTTATCTGAGGACACTATTATGAAAAAACATAATGATCAAAACAGGACGATCAAAGAGATTCTTGGGCATATGGTAGATTCTGCATCAAATAATACACACAGAATTATCCATTTACAATATCAGAATAACCCTTTCAGTTTTCCTGATTATGCTGCAAATGGGAATAATGACAGATGGATTTCAATACAGAACTACCAGAAAGAACATTGGGGAAATTTGATTCAGCATTGGAAATATAGTCATATTCATCTGGTTCACGTGATAAAAAATGTGAATCCCGAAAAATTGGATAACGAATGGATTGCCGATTCAACATCTGATAAGATCAGGCTAAAAGATATGATTACTGATTTTTTGAGACACTTTAATTTACATATTGCGGAGATTCAGGAATTAATTGACAAGTAATTTTTTATGACGCAATATCATTTATATAATCGTCCCAACAGAGAATTAAAGCAAAAATCTGATATTGATGCTATTCTAAATAAGGGGAAGTTTGCTGTGATTTCTATGTGCAGGAACAATGAACCATATATTGTAACCCTTAGCTATGGCTATGATTCAGAGAAAAAAACTCTTTATTTTCATTCTGCAAAGAATGGATTAAAACTGGATTTTATAAATTCCAATAAAAGAGTATGTGCTACTGTTATTGAAGATGGTGGATACATTACTGATAAGTGTGAACATGAATATAAATCAGTTGTTTTCCGGGGTGATATGCAAATTGTTAATGACATTGATGAGAAAAAACATGGAATGAATATTTTGCTTCATCATTTAGAGAAAAAAGACTCAATAATTGAAGAAAAGTTGATAAGATCTTATGATTCTTACTCAAAAATGGAGATACTGAGACTTGATATTAAGCAAATACATGGAAAGGCTGGACGATAATTAAATAAAAATCAGAGTGATCTCAGGCATGACAATCCTTATTGACCATTATGTAACAGATGGCGCACCTATAGTCAGGTATCGGAACGGCTTGACAGATCTCAAAGGAAACGGGAAAGAATCAGATAATACCAACGTCTGACACGGACTGTATAATGCCACTTTTATATACAGTTTGTATAGAAATTAAAACCCACATAATACAAAAACATTTTCTACTTTTGTTCCAAATATTAAATAATGGATACTGCAGATATCTTAATCAAGATAAGGAAAATTGTCAGGTCAGTAGATATTGAATCAAAAAAAATCCAAAAGGAATATGGGGTAAGTATTCCTCAGGTTTTATGTTTAAATTTCTTACATAAATCACCCAATTATCAGTCGACACAGGCAGAGATAAAAAATTTCCTAAACCTTAATTCAAGTACTGTTAGTGGAATTATTAACAGACTTGAGAAGAAAGGACTTCTGGCCAGATTACCAAAATACGGTGACAGACGAGTTGTGAATATCGCCCTCACATCAGCTGGTGACAGGCTCTTAGGCACTATCCCATCACTTCTGCATGAACAATTATCTGAAAAACTTCAGAAGTTGGATGATTCAGAGATAAAAAGAGTAGAAGACAGTCTGGATACCTTAGTCACCCTGTTAGAAATAGAACACATTAAAGCATCTCCTTTGATTACCTTAGATGGTGATTTAGAAGATATTAACGAAGACTGACCTTACCCGGGATCAAGCTCTCAATTAAGTCATTCTAACACAGCATCTTCAAAATATACTGTAAATAATTAGCAGTATTTAGTCCTTTTTTGTATTTTTGTTCGCATAGAAACAAATTTTATTTTATGATATACAACACAATACAAAAAGAGATAGCAAACAAGATTGAGGAAGAATCAAAATTGTCGAACTGGAAAGACTGGAAATGGCAAATAAAGAATTCTATAAGGTCCTTAGAAAAGTTTGAATATTTAACAGGTATAAAATTCGAAGAAAAGGAAAGAGCTGATTTAGAAAAGACATTTGAAAAATTCCCATTATCAATTACTCCTTATTATTTGTCGTTAATTGATAAGCAGAACTATAAAAATGACCCGGTTTGCAAACAGGCTTTTGGCAGCAAGGAAGAGCTTATAACACGTCCATCTGAGCTTGCAGACCCGCTTTCAGAAGACAAGGACAGTCCTGTAGAAGGAATTACACACAGATATCCTGACAGAGTACTATTTCATGTCAGCAATATTTGCGCGATGTATTGCAGGCATTGCACACGAAAACGTAAAGTCGGAGATGTTGACTTTGTACCTTCAAAAGACCAGTTATCAGCAGGGATTGAATACATAAAGAATACTCCACAGGTCAGGGATGTATTACTCTCCGGAGGTGATCCATTTATGTTACCTGATGATAAAATAGACTGGCTGCTCTCTGAGATCAAAAAAATACCACATGTTGAAATAATTCGTATAGGAACAAGAATACCAGTAGTGCTTCCATACAGAGTTACAGACAATCTGATTTCGATATTACAGAAATATCAGCCTTTGTGGATAAATACTCACTTTAATCATCCGAAAGAGATAACAGCTTCATCAAAAGAATCCTTGGCCAAACTTGCCGATGCAGGTTTCCCTTTAGGTAATCAGTCGGTTTTATTGGCTGATGTAAATGATTGTCCAAGGATAATGAGATCGTTGCTGCACAAACTGGTTCAAAACAGGGTACGTCCCTACTATTTATATCAATGTGATCTTTCAGAAGGCCTGTCTCATTTCAGGACACCGATTGGTAAAGGAATTGAGATAATGGAAAGCCTAATTGGTCATACCAGTGGTTTTGCCCGTCCTACTTATGTTATTGATGCTCCGGGTGGTGGTGGTAAAATACCTGTGATGCCTAATTATATAATTTCGTGGTCAACAAATAAAGTTGTACTTCGAAATTACGAGGGGGTTATTACAACCTACAAAGAACCTGATAGTTACGAACCCAAGATGTGCAACAGGGATTGTGACAACTGCGATTTGGAATTAAACCTGGATGAGAGAGACGAGTCAGCAGCAATTGGGATTGAAAAACTACTTTCTGACTCCTGCGACACCATTTCTCTGATACCGGGAGATAATGAAAGGTTACAGAGGAGGAATGGCAATGCATGATAAGGTTGATGTAATAGGGAAAGGTTCAGTAATACAACATGGAACGTATAACGACAGGGTTTATTTAATGAAACTGGATGAAGGTGATGTTGATATAATAATACCGGAACTATCAAAACTGTCAAAGGAAAAAGGTTATTCCAAAATATTCTGTAAAGTTCCAAAGTATATAGCTCCCCTGTTTTTTATGGATGGTTATATTCTTGAAGGTTTTATTCCAAAGTTTTTCAACAACCAGGATGATGTTTTCTTCGTTTCCAAATTTCTCAGTTCAGACAGATTGCTGAATATCGAAAAAAAACAACTTGCCATCCTGTCTGACCAACTTGTAGAAAGAGCAGAGAAGAAAAGGAACCTGAAAAAGCAGGCACATGGTTATAGCATCAGAAAACTTGACAAATCAGATGTTGAACAGATTACAGATATATACAGGGAAGTTTTTGAAACTTACCCCTTCCCTATTCACAATCCCGTTTATATACAAAAAACAATGCAAGAGAATGTGCAGTATTTCGGAGCAGAGAAAGACGGAAAATTAGCTGCGCTTTCTTCATCTGAAATTGATTTTAAAGGGCAAAATGCTGAAATGACTGACTTTGCAACTCATCCTGATCACACAGGAAATAATCTGTCAAATTTATTATTGGGACAAATGGAAAAACAAATGAAGCAGCAGGGAATTAATACCCTTTATACCATAGCCCGGCTGAATTCGATCCCGATGAATAAAACGTTTTTAAAAAATGAATATCAATATTCCGGTACACTCATAAAAAACACAAACATTGCAGGCAACATTGAGAGTATGAATGTTTATTACAAGCAAATTTAATATGCCGGAATATCTGTTTATTTCATTAAAAGAATTCCCGTCCTGTCAAAATAGAGCAGGTACACATGAAATTTTTTCACTGAGCATAAAGGGATATACAAAATGCAGATGTATAACAATGATATGAATTTACAGGGGAGTTTATTAAATGAGTTGGATAGATATTACAATATTTTGCACCTACTTAACTGCCATGCTGGGTGTAGGGTTCTATTTCATGCGAAGGAACACTTCCACAGACGATTATTATGTTGGCGGAAGAAAATTAAGCAGTATACATATTGGTCTTTCTGTTGTTGCGACTGATGTTGGTGGTGGCTTTTCGATTGGATTAGGAGGTCTGGGGTTTGCTATGGGCTTATCAGGAAGTTGGTTACTTTTCACAGGGCTTGTTGGAGCCTGGTTAAGTGCTGTACTCTTAATTCCCAGAGTTTCAGACTTAGCACGTAAAAAAGGATTCTTATCTTTTCCTCAATTCCTTGAGCATGTTTATGATAAGCGGGTTGCTCTACTGGCAGGTGTAATTTCTGCAATAGGTTATTTAGGCTTTACAAGTTCTCAGATACTGGCAGGTGCAAAACTGGCTTCTTCTACTTTTTCCGGCCTGTCATTAAATCAGGCTCTGTTGATAATGGGAGTAGTTGCAGTGATTTACACGGTATTGGGTGGACTAAAAGCGGTAATATACACAGATACAGTTCAGTGGATTGTATTAATGACCGGATTGCTTTTCATCGGGCTTCCTTTTGCTTATTTTAAGATTGGAGGTTTGGAAACTATAAAAGCTACACTTCCACCATCATTCCTTAACATAACTGCAATATCCTGGCAAAATATTGTCAATTGGATGTTTACCATAATTCCAATCTGGTTTATTGGTATGACATTATACCAGAGAATATATGCTGCAAAAGATACTAAAACAGCGCAAAAAGGATGGTTTATAGCCGGGTTGTTTGAGTATCCATTAATGTCTTTTGTCGGCGTAATATTAGGAATGTTCGCCCGTGTTGCATTGGATAATGGTCTATTACCCGGTTACACAACAACAAATCTCGATGCAGAAATGGGATTACCTGTACTGCTAAGAACAATTCTGCCGGTAGGCTTTTTAGGAATCGTACTATCTTCATACTTCTCAGCAATTATGTCGACTGCTGATAGTTGTTTAATGGCATCGTCGGGAAATATTCTGACAGATGTATTAGGAAAACATAATTCTAAAAACGGCCTGCGTTATTCTCAGATTCTCACTTTAATAATTGGAGCTCTGGCCCTGCTGATTGCTTTAAAAATGAGTAGCGTTCTGGAATTGATGCTTCATTCATACTCGTTTATGGTTTCAGGCATGTTTATTCCTGTTTTGGCTGCATTATTTCTGAAGAACCCTAATCCGGTTGCAGCACTTTCTTCAATGATAGCTGGTGGGGGTACCACTTTAGTATTAATAATTTCAGGAATTAGTTTACCCTTAGGTTTAGATGCAAATATTTTTGGGATTGGAATATCTATACTAGCATATTGGCTAACTTCATTAATTCCTAACAAAAGACTATTGCTCAATAGCAGACAAAAATAATTTTATCTGCTATAGCATTTCAGACCGTTTTTTTTAACTTTACATTTCAGGAATCAGGTAACAATGAAGGAATATTCATATTATCAGAATCATAATGTATTATTTTATCGACTGAATATCACATTTATATATTAATATATCCTTATATTCAAACCACTATCTAACTTAACTCTTTATTCAGTATGAAAAGACTTTTATTTTTATCAATTGTTATGCTGCTACTGGCTGCATGCAATTCTGATTCTGATTCAGGTCAGGATCTGAAACTCAATGATCTTGAGTATTTTGAAACACAAGGGGTCAATGTTCTTGTGTACAATAACCTTTTTACCGGAGGTTTTAACGATGAGAAAACCGCCGGTATAGAATTAATTCATCATGGTGTCAGAACAGCGCAAGGCGGTGCTATAAGACTTTCCAACACTCCTGAACAGTGGGATCTTGTTCCTGCAATACCAACCCGGACGGTAGACTCAGTATCGCAAAGTATTGAGTCTGTGTTAAGATATGAAGATTACGATTTTGATTCGAGAGTAGTTGTTACTGCTAAGGGCAAGGGCGTTGAGATATCTGTTTATCTAGACAATCCTGTTCCTGCAGAGCTTGAAGGGAGTGCCGGATTCAATCTTGAGTTTCTGCCTTCTCAGTATTGGGGGAAGACCTATTTGATGGATGGACGTCCCAGTTTGTTTCCCCGCTATGTAGTAGGCAACACTATTACCAGGTCTAACAGTGAAAAAATCAAGCAATTCAAGGGCTATGTAACTTCTGACGACAGGGGAACAGGCAAATTTATTGATCCGCTTCCTCTCGAAACAGGCCGCACTCTTATTTTAGCACCTGATGAACCTGAACGATTTGTAAAAATAACTTCACATGATACTGATGTAATGCTTTTCGACGGACGCATACTGGCACAAAACGGATGGTTTGTAGTTCGCAGTTTGCTTCCGGCAGGAAAAACAGGTAAGGTTTTGACCTGGACAGTAGAACCAAATGCCATTAAAGGTTGGGTAAGAGAGCCTAATATCGGCTTCTCTCAGGTGGGTTACATACCTTCACAACAAAAGGTCTCTGTCATTGAACTAGACAAAAAAGACAAACCCCTTGCTAATGCATCGGTATATAAAATAGATGAAAATGGTGAAGCCAGTGAAGTCTTCAATGGCAAAATAGAACCATGGGGTGATTATTATAAATATCACTATGTAAAATTCGATTTTTCTTCAGTTAACGATCCTGGTATATACTATATTCAATATGGCGACTTTAAGACAAATAATTTTTTAATAGAAGATAATGTCTATGATAAGATGACAGATGCCACCAGTGATATATGGATACCAATACACATGAATCACATGTTCGTTAACGAAGCATACAGGGTGTGGCATGGTGAGCCTTTCAAGGACGGTTATCTTCAGGCTCCCCCCAACACAGACCACTTTGACCTCCATGGGCAAGGACCAACAACGGACACCAGATTTAAAGGGCTGGAATTGATCCCCGGATTAAATGTAGGTGGTTTCTTCGACGCCGGCGATTTTGATATTGAAACCGGTTCAAACATTGGCGTAGTACAGAACTTTGTTCAAACATGGGAATATTTTGAACCCTTACGTGATCAGACTTTTGTTGATCAGAAACAACGTTATGTTGACCTCCATCGTCCGGATGGAACACCAGACATACTGCAGTTTATCGAGCATGGAACAATGCAACTGGTAGCCCAGGCAGAAATTATAGGTCACATGGCACAAACTCTCTCTAACTCTGTTCTGGATAATTACCATCATCTTGGTGATGCAGCCTCCATAACCGATGGTCTTCCCTATAATCGTAACCTCGGACCTTACGAAGTAGCCCGTGACGGCCGGTCGAGCGGAGTAAAAGATGATATGTGGGCTTTTACAAGCCGTAATCCGGGACTGGACCTGAGAGCTGCAACAATGTTTGCAGCAGCAAGCCGGGCATTGAAGGGATATAACGACAATCTTTCGGCAAGGGCATTAAGACAATCAAAAAGGCTCCTGGAAGAGTCAACTGAATTACTTGCCAATCGACCACAGGGCGGTGGTTTCCGGGGTGGAGGAGCAGCAAATATGGAAACTAATCTCCAGCTGTACATTTCAACCGGTGAACAACAATATATAGATGAATTTCAGGAACTTTTATGGCCTGCACTTGAGCGTAACGTCAGTTACACCATATTGACAGCATTACATGCTATACCTCACATGGACGAATCCTTCAAAGAAAAGCTCCGTCCGTATGTTGTTAAATACAAAGAATATATCGACGAACTTGAAAATGATAATCCTTACGGAGTACCCATAGGTCTTGGTAACTGGGCAGGAGGCGGAAGTATTGTGAGCTTTGGTACCACCATTTGCTTCGCCAATAAACATTTCCCTGATATTATTGATGCCAGCCATGCTTTCAAGGCAACAAACTGGCTGTTTGGCTGTCATCCTTATCACAATTATTCACTAGTGGCAACCATTGGCGCCACTCGTCCCAAAGAAGTCTTTTACGGTAATAACAGGGCTGATTTCTCATTCATTCCGGGCAATGTAGCTCCGGGTATATTATTCAGACAGCCTGACCACTTTGAGAACTACGACGACTGGCCATTTATCTGGGGACAGAACGAGGGAACAATTGGTGGAAATACCAGTTATTTAATATTCGGATCAGCTTTTAAGGATATGATAAAATAAATAGTTTGTTCAAAATAGTATTGGATCATTAGCTGATTCAACATCTTCATCTTTAGCACAAGTTATATGTCTTCTTCTTAAACACATGTAACTTGTGCTATTTTTTTTTGGCAAACCAAAGATTAATTCTTAAATAAATACCCTATCTTTATTAGATATTCATTTAATTAATCATTTAAACCTGATTACAATGGAAATAATTGTCACTATTGTCATAGGAGCATTAGCCGGATGGCTGGGAAGTATGATCTATAAAGGCAGTGGACTGGGCATCATTGGAAATATCCTGGTTGGAATTGTTGGAGGTTTTCTGGGGTATTGGCTTTTTGGGAAACTTGGTATTAGTCTTGGTACCGGATGGATTGGTGCTATTTTAACAGGTGCTATCGGAGCAATAATTATTCTGTTTTTGTTCAATCTGATATTCAAAAAACGATAAGAACTGACACCTGCATGTTTATTATCCGGTGTTTAGAAATGCCGGATATTACTTTCGAATAATAATTATCTGGAGATAAAATAACTATAGCCGGCGCATAGTATATATGTGATCCACTTGTTACAGGATATTAACTGCTTTGAAAACAATCTTTGCAGGATCATGGGAGAATGATTTGAATCACTCACCGCCTAATAAATAAAACATTATCTCCAATATATATTCAGTCTGTTAATAGTTCTGTTAACAGACAAAGACATGTACCTTTAAGAAGTATTCATTAAGTTTACATTAAAAAAAAAAGACTGAAGATATTCTCTTTAGGTAACACGTATTATATCCCGAAATTTTACCTATAATTGAGAACAAACCAATGGTGTAATATGAAAGGAAAAATTATTGCTGTTTTATTAATTGCCACATGCATTAATACGTCCGGACAGGTTGGTGATTCTTTAAACCAGGAACCAAAGTTATTGCCATACTGGACATTCTGGGTTCCGGGTGCTACATATTTTCATCAGGGTAAGATTCTTCAGGGATCTATCTTTGCCACTCTTGAGACGGGAGGTGTTTATTTAGGAATTAAGCATAATAATACATTGAAAAACAATAGTACTTCTCCTTATTATAATTATCCGCTGTTTCTTGGTTTACAGACATTTCAGACTGAAAAGCTTACTATGTTTAAAAATCAACTTGAAGTTATAAAATATCATAATCCTGATTTTAAATACGATGATTTATCTGAGAAGGATTTATATCTGGCTCCCTTTAAAATAAAAAACATTGCAACTCCTATAACGGGAGGTATGGTTCTGTTGGCAGCTGTTTTTCTGGGGATCGAAAAATACAATGAAACAAACAGGTTCAGTGATATTGATAAGATGTATTTTATTAACAAATACATTAACAGGGATCAGGGTTTAGCTGCTTTTGGAACTACATCACTGGCAATGAGCTGGAGTGCAGGTATAGGAGAAGAATATATTTGCCGCAACTGGATGATGCCCCTCCTTGATTATAAATACGGAAAAAGAAAAGGTTTGATAATCTCAAGTGCAATATTTGGGGGAGCTCATTTCACAAATGTCTTATTTGCCGATAATCCTGATTATAAATCTGCACTCCTTCAGGTAGGAGAAGCTGCAATTGCAGGTTATTTTCTTGGACGGGATGTTCAGAAAAGAGGTTACAATATTGGTCCGGCTGTTGCTGCACATATGTGGTATGATTTCACCCTGATGTTAGGGTCTTTTCTGATAAATCCGGATAACAATTTCCTCGGGGTAAACCTAAAGTTTAAAATGTGATCATATAAACCGCTTTTTAATAATGAAAAAAGGTCTTCTCTCTAAGACGGGGAAGGCTCTTTGCAAACAGGGTTTTGTGATTTATTTCATTTTTTTTCAAAAAATAAATCCGGAATTTTAAACAAAAGTACATTTGAACTGTTATTATTTATGAATGATTCACAATTAGAGTTTATTCAAATGGACAAGAGTTTAAAAATAAGAGATTTACTTTCAGAGAAACATATAAAAGTTACTCCTCAAAGAATGCGTGTTCTGGAAGCAATCTATATTCTGAATAATCATCCGACTGCAGAAAAAATAATTGATTTTATCAGAAAGAAAGATCCGAATATAGGTTCCGGGACTGTGTATAAAGTACTTGAAACATTAGTAGAAAAAGGTTTGATCAAGAAAGTAAAGACTGAGAATGATATAATGAGATATGAAGGGGTGACAGAGAATCATCACCATCTCTATTGTATTCAGTGTGATCATATAGAAGATTACTATAATGAAAAACTGGATAAGCTTCTGACAGTTTTTTTTAAAGAGAATGAAATAGATAACTTTATAATTGAAGATATACAACTTCAGATCAGTGGAAATTTTATTAAACATAAGAATACTAACCATTAAAAAAAACAAATTATGCTTGGATTAAAAGACAATTACACGAATGAAATTGTAGATAAGCTGAATGCTTATCTCAGTAATGTTCAGGTAACATACATGAATGTTAGGGGTTACCATTGGAATATTGAAGGGAAACAGTTTTTTGCCTTACATGAGAAATTTGAAGAGGCTTACGACAAATTAAATGAAATGGCTGATGAAATAGCTGAACGGATTTTAATGCTTGGAGGCAAACCTCTGCATTCTTTTTCGGATTATTTAAAAATAACTTCTGTGAAAGAACGTCTCAATGTCAGTACAGCTGATGATACTGTGAAATCATTTCTTGAAGATATTGCTATTCTTCTTGAGAATGAACGTGATATCCTTTCGCTGGCTTCAGAAAATGATGATGAAGGAACTGTAGGATTGATGTCTGAGTACATTGGTGAGCAGGAAAAAACGATTTGGATGTTTAATGCACTTTTAAAATAAACGACTATGGCATGTGTAAATGGGGTAAAACCTTTAAAAAAGAAGAAAAAAGAAGAAGTTTTAACTGAGAACAAAAACCCGGAGGAAAAATCTATGAGTACAACAATGGTAAGGCAGGAAATGCCGGAATTTGAAATGGAAGCTTATGATGCAAAAACTGGTCATTATAAAACTGTTTCAAGCAAAGATTATAAGGATAAATGGACTGTTGTTTGCTTTTATCCGGCAGATTTCACTTTTGTTTGTCCGACTGAAATTGCAGCTATGAATGCACATTATGATGAATTTCAGAAATTAGGAGTAGAAATACTGGCTGTTTCTGTTGATTCCAAATTTTCACACAAGAGATTTGCAGAAACAGAGCCTATTCTGAAAGGTCTGAAATTAACCATGGGAGCTGATACAACTCTCGAAGTAAGTCGTGCATTCGGAGTATTGGTTGAAGAAGAAGGTGTTGCACTCAGGGGCCGTTTCCTTTTCAATCCTGATGGTGTATGTGTTGCTCAGGAGGTTCAGGCTGATTCGGTTGGCAGGAATGTCAATGAATTTCTCAGACAGATAACAGCCTGGCAGCATGCCAGTAAGACAGGAGAAGTATGTCCTGCAGGATGGAGACCAGGGAAGAAGACCTTACCGGTCAACACAGATGTTGAAAAGATGACGGGGAGGGTTGGCGATTATATAACTTTAGAAGAAATATTAAGTTAGAGAATCAAAGGATCACAAATTCTGTTTAATAACAGACATAGAATTTCAGAGGCGATGTAGTTAAATTAACTACATCGCTTCTGTTTTATATATACTCCGACTCGTTGAATATCATAATATGGTTAAGTAAAAAAGGATAGATATTAATATATATCTGACATTCAATTACATATTATTTGTATCACAATCCAGGCCTTACGCTTTAAATCTTACAAATAGGCATTAAAGCTTAATACATAAAATACGTTTTATATGGGTTAAACAAAAGGCAATAACATGATAGTTTTGCAATAACATTAAGTAATACACTAATATATTATGTTAATCCCTTTTTTAGTTCCATTTATCATTGCAATGTTTCTTGCAATAAATATGGGAGGTAGTGGTACCGCACCTTCATTCTCCGCAGCCTATGGAGCAAATATCTTAAAAGAGAATCTCATCCCCGGTTTATTTGGTATTGCTGTTTTGACAGGGGCCCTTGTTGGAGGGAAAGAAACTGCAAATACCATTGGCAAAGGTCTGCTTAATCCTGAAATGATGTCATTTACCATTGTTTCCATAATTTTACTGTCTGTTTCATTATCTCTTTTGACTGCTAATTTATTTGGTATTCCCCAATCAACCAGTCAGGCTACCGTACTAGCTGTAGTAGCTCCTGCGGTTTATTTTGATTCTCTTAACACTGACAAACTATTATATGAGATTTTACCTACATGGTTTATTATGCCTGTTGCGTCATTCATCATTTCTTATCTGATTGGCAAATATCTTTACAAACCCATTCGCAAACGTGGTTACACAATGTCAAAAAAGATAAATGACAGTTATGTTCTTAAGGGACTGATTATCGTTATGTCACTATATGTAGCCTTTTCAATTGGAACAAATAATGTCGCGAATGCTGTGGGCCCCATTGCCAGTCTTTCTTTCAACATCCTGGATCTTCCTCAAAATAATTATGTACATGTCTTAATTCTTGCCACTTTGATTGTTGCTCCTTGTTTTGGAATAGGAAGTTCTATTTTTGGACAGAAACTATTAAAAAACACCGGAAAAGAAATAGTCTTATTTGGCAAGATAGAAGCAGTTATAATTGCCTTCATCTCCGCCACCCTTTTGCTTACAGCTTCTTTGATAAAAGGTATTCCTACCTCATTGGTTCAATTAAATGTTACAGCAATAATTGGTATTGGTGTGGCAAAACTGGGATTTAAAAATATTTTTAGAAAAACAGAGGTGAACAAGTTTTTTATTATGTGGGTAATCGCTCCTGCCATTGCATTTTTCCTGTCACTGCTTTTAACTTATCTGGCGGACAGATTTAATTTATTGAATATTTAGTAACTGATCCCTCTGGATATCATATTATCCCGATCTGATTATTTTTTTTTTTACAGCTTACTCAAATTATCACGGGTGATCCGGTGAATTCATAAGCACTCAGTATCTTCATTCGTGTATATATGTGAAATAAGATGGCTTTCATATTGTAACATACAATATTATCCCTATTTTGATTATCGGCATTGCATCATAAACCTTAAAAAAAGTATTACAGTTTTCTTTTAATAAATTAGGATTTCACAAAAAAAATCCTATATTTATTATTTAATGAGAAGAGATAAAAACCATGATACAATATTCAACAATTTCCGGATTACATTGTTATACAGGTATAGTATGCTTCTCTTATTCCTGATTTTAGAAGAAAGTAAGCAAAGTGTCATTTACAATAATTAAAAACACATATAAACACCAGGATTATTATAATTATAGCAAAATGACAACTGGAGAAAGCTGAAAATCCATAAAGAGTAGGCATAATTTAATTTAACCAGAAATGAAGACAACTATCAGACTGATTCTGCCCATTATGTTATTATTAGTGATGGCTTGTGGTCAGACAAAAAAAGAAACAACTGCTAAGGATGTAAAAGAAGAAATGCAGGATGTTACTGATGCTGCAAAGGATTATGCTTCAGTAAAGATTGAAGACCTCAATGCTGAGATCGATCAGTTGAAGCAGGATGTAAGTGACCAGATAGATGCTGTAGAGGATAAATATAATGATCTGAGCGGTGATTTAAAGGAAAAGTATGAACAGCAAAAGGCTCAAATTGAGGAACAAAAGGCAGAGCTTGACAACAAAATAGAAGATTACAATAAGGCTGCTGAAGATAAAAAAGCTGAACTTAAAAAGGAAGTCGACCAGATCAGGGATGCTCTCAACAAAAGCATTGAGACTTTCGAAAATGAGTTAGCTGAATAGTAATTGGAAGAACAAATTAAAAAGAATCACATAAGATATGAGTAATTACCACGAACCTAATGATCAATTGAGTGAAAAGGCCAAATCTCTTACTAGGGCGCTGAATAGTCTGAAAGAAGAGGTTGAAGCTGTCGACTGGTACAATCAACGTGCCGATGTAGAACAGGATGAGTCTTTGAAAGGCATTTTGATTCATAATATGACCGAAGAAATTGAACATGCCTGCATGACTATTGAATGGTTGCGAAGAAATATGGATGGATGGGATAAACATCTTGAAGAATTTCTCTTCAAAGAAGGCGAAATTTCACATTAAACTATAATCTATGAAAAACACTGGTCTGGCACTGGGTGGTGGTGCCGTATTAGGCGCTGCCCACGTGGGGACAGTCCGGGCTATTGAGGAATTGAATATCAGAATCCATTACATTGCCGGGACAAGCATAGGGGCATTTGTTGCTGCTTTTTATGCTTTTGGTAAGAGCTGGAAAGAGCTGGAAAAAATTGCATCAGTAATAAACTGGCTAGATATTACAGGCATATCTCTGTCGCGTTATGGTTTATTGTCAAACGAAAAACTCGGGGATATGATAATTGAACAAATAGGCGATAAAAATATTGAAGATTCAGAAATTCCCCTGGCAATGGTTGCAACAGACATCACCACCGGAGAAAAGGTGATTCTTAAAAAAGGCTCTGTTGCTCAGGCAGTAAGGGCCAGTACTTGTATCCCCGGTATTTTCATGCCGGTAGAAATAGATGGTCAAATGCTTGTTGATGGTGGTGTTGTGGAAAATGTACCCGTGAACACTGTTAAAGAGATGGGTGCAGAGTATATAATAGGTGTGGATTTAAATGCTAAATACAGCTATGAAAAACCGGATAATATACTTGATGTGATTTTAAACAGTTTTAATTTTCTTATGCTTCAGTCAGATAAACTACAGACAGATAATGCTGATCTGCTTATAAAACCTGATCTGTCATCCTTTAACAGATCAGATACTGATCAGGTGGATGAATTAATGAAAAAGGGTTATGAAGATTCAATAAATGTGTTAAAGAAGATTACCTGAATCATATTTCTTAATATTTTCATGCCATTTATTATATAATGAAAAGACTACTGTTTTTCTGGAATGAGCTGAAAGCTACTTTCTGGTTTATTCCTATTATAATAATTTTCATGTCTGTCATTTTGGCAATAAGCCTTGTTTACATTGACGGAATAATAAGTTTTCCACAAACAGGTCCAGGACGTTTTTTTCTGGTCAACAGTGCAGATTCTGCCCGCAGTATACTATCTACTATATCGGGAGCCATGATTGGTGTTGCCGGAACTGTTTTTTCAGTTACCCTTGTGGCGTTGACGCTTGCTTCTTCACAATTAGGACCAAGACTGATAAAAAACTTCATGTACATAAGGCTTAATCAGATAGTGTTAGGTTCTTATATTTCCACTTATCTGTATTGCCTTATTATTCTGAACACCATCAAGGAAAACCACACACAGACCTTTATCCCCTCTCTGTCTATTCTGGTGGCCATTATTGCAGCTATTGTAAATATTGTTCTTCTAATTGTTTTCATACATAAAATTGCTGTCAGCATTCAGACAGACAAAGTCATTTCAGATATTTCGGCTTTTATTTCGAGGCAGGTAACATTTTTATTTCCTGAAAAAATGGGCAATGAACCATATACTGAAATGGATTTTCCTGTTGACAGCATTAAATCAGAATATCCCAAAGTTATTTCTGTAAAATGTCCTAAGAGCGGTTATCTCCAATATGTTAACAGTGAAGCCTTACTGACCTTAATAACCAATCACAATTCGATGTTCGATCTTAATTACAGGCCAGGGGATTACCTGGTTGAAAAGATGGAAATAGGGAAATTGTACACTCATGGAGATACAGGAGAAGACCTTGCCGTAAAGACACACTCTCTCTTTGTTATTGGAAGCATAAAAACATCTCAGCAGGATCTTGAATTTTCTATTCATCAAATGGTTGAAATAGCGGTACGGGCACTTTCACCGGGAGTTAATGATCCTTATTCAGCCATTGCCTGTATCGATAATTTAACGGCTGCGATATGTTATCTTGCACAAGTCAAGTTTCCTTCAAAATACAGAGTCGATGACAGAAACCAACTAAGAGTGATTGCAGATACCATAGACTTTGAAGGCGTTCTGGATGCAGCATTCAATCAGATAAGACAATTCTCGGCTGGCAGTACATCCGTAATAATAAGGTTAATGGAAGTATTGATAATTATTTATGGATTTGCTACTAAAGAGAGTCACAAGAAGGCTATAATCAAGCATGCGGAGATGACTCTGAACGTAGGCAGGGAATCCATTAAAGAAAAAAATGATCTCAATGACCTGACTGAAAGAGCGAAAAAAATAATAAATGATTTACTTTGAACATTTTTTCAATATCGCACCAGATTAAATCCCTTATTTTACTTATTGTTTGCCAAACGAGATTCTTTATGAGAACCCCATATCCTATCATCCGGTAAGTATCAAAATAAATATACAATGGAAAAAATAAATGATATACACCCTATCGATAATATTGAACTGGTTTTTCTTAAGATGGAAGACTATAAAGACATTAAAGATGCAATGCAGGAAGCCTATCCCAATATGCCGGAGGCATACTGGAAAGAGCATCACATCAAAACACTTATCGATAAATTTCCGGAAGGACAGGTAGGAATAAAAGTTGACAATAAACTTGCGGGTTGTGCTTTATCTATTATTGTCGATTATTCAAAATTTGACGATAAGCATACCTATCGTGAGATAACCGGGGCCTACAGTTTCAATACACATACAGCTACCGGAGATATATTATACGGCATAGATATATTTATAAGGCCAGGGTTCAGAGGGTTAAGACTTGGACGGCGCTTATATGACTATAGAAAGGAGCTTTGTGAAAAACTGAATCTTAAGGGTATAATTTTCGGAGGCCGGATACCTAATTATCATCAATATTCATCTGATATAACACCACGCGAATATATTGATAAAGTAAGAAATAAAGAGATCCATGACCCGGTTCTGAATTTTCAGATGTCAAATGATTTTCATCCCATACGTGTATTAAAAGGTTATCTTGAAGGAGATAAAGAGTCAGAAGAATATGCAGTTCTTCTGGAATGGGACAATGTTTATTATGAAAAGAAAAGCCAGACAGCTACCATAAAGAAGAAAATTGTAAGGTTGGGGTTGATTCAATGGCAAATGAGATTGTACAAAAACTTTGATGAGTTGATGCAGCAGGCAGAATTTTTTATTGATGCTGTATCAGGCTACAGATCTGACTTCGCTCTATTCCCGGAGTTTTTTAATGCTCCTTTAATGGCAGAATATAATCATCTTTCTGAAGCAGAGGCGATAAGAAAACTTGCAGAATATACCAGACCAATAACTGAAAGGTTTGCCGAATTGGCTATTTCCTACAACATTAATATTATTACCGGCAGTATGCCTGAGATGGCAGATAACAACCTTTATAATGTTGGATACTTATGTAGAAGAGACGGAGGAATTGAAAAATATGAAAAGTTGCATGTTACACCTGATGAGTCAAAGATATGGGGGTTACAGGGGGGAAGCAGTATAAAGACCTACGACACTGATTGTGGAAAGATTGGTATTTTGATCTGTTACGATATTGAATTTCCCGAAGTAAGCCGTATTTTAGCTGAGGAGGGAATTGATATTCTTTTTGTCCCGTTTCTGACTGATACCCAGAACGGATATGCCAGGGTAAAAAACTGTGCCCGGGCCAGAGCTATAGAGAATGAATGCTATGTAGCCATTGCCGGCAGTGTCGGGAACCTTCCAAAAGTACATAACATGGATATTCAGTATGCCCAGTCAGTAGTCTTTACTCCCTGTGATTTTTCTTTCCCTACAAATGGGATCAAAGCCGAAGCTACTGCAAACACTGAAATGATATTAATAGCAGATGTCGACCTGGATATCCTACGTGAATTAAGTCAGTTTGGCAGTGTACGCAATTTAAAAGACAGAAGGACTGATCTGTATTCTGTTAAGCGTGGCAAATAACATTTTACCGTAACATGATAAATGAAAAATCTGTTTCACTATTGCCTGACATTCTGGTCTTTGACTTCTACTTTTGATAAATGATCTTACATCATAAAACAATTCTGTACTTTTGCATACATCCACAATATATATGTATATTGCAAACAAGTCTTGAGACAAGCTGATACATGGAAATACTTATAATAAGCATCCTAATATTCCTGAACGGTTTTTTCGCATTATCGGAGATTGCATTGGTTTCAAGTAAAAGGTCCCGACTTGAACAAATGAAAAAAGATTTCCCGAAAGGTTCTGAAACAACCTTAAAGCTTCTGAACCATTCCGAAAACTTCCTTTCGGCAATTCAGGTAGGCATAACATTAATAGGCATAGTAACAGGGGCTTATGGCGGAGTCAGCATTGCTGATGATTTTGCTCCACTATTGGAAAGGATTGAAATATTCAGAAACTCAGCCTATGAAATTGCATTAACGGTCACTGTAATAATAATAACCTATTTTTCTATTGTTCTTGGTGAACTTGTACCAAAAACAATAGCTTTGAGCAATCCTGAAAAAATTGCTATCCGTATATCAAGACCAATATATTATTTCAGTATATTTTTCTATCCAGTTGTCAGATTTCTATCATTTTCAACAGCTTTAATAAACAATTTTCTTAGAGTAAAAAAACGTTCAGATACACATACTGAAGCTGAATTGAGACAATTGCTAAGAAGAGCTTCATCTGCCGGTGTTATAGAAAAAGAACAGAACCTGATACACGAAAAAGTATTTTACTTCTATGACAAGAAGGCCAGGAATATAATGACTCACAGGAGGGAAATTGAGTGGATTGATCTGGAGTATCCTTTTAATGAAATAAAAGAAACCATAATAAGATCGAAACATAGCCGTCTTATATGCTGTAAAGGCAGTATAGATAATTTCATTGGGATACTTTACGTTAAAGATTTCCTTGCTGCCCTGGCTACATCGTCAGAAAAAGTAAATATCCATGATCTCATTTTACAGGTATCAATAATTCCCGATAGCGCCAATGCTTATAAAGTACTGGAATTGTTTAACGAGAAGCATAATTATTTCACAATTGTCGTCGATGAATATGGAAGTATAGAGGGTATCATAACCCTTCATGACATACTGGAAACCCTTATCGGTGAGATTCCCGAAGAAGGAGAATCAACAGAACCAGACATTGTAAAGCGAGACGATCATTCCTATCTGATAAATGGAGATGCCCCGGCAGAAATACTGGACGGAGTGTTAGATAACTATATGACCGATTTTGAACATATAGGCTACTCAACTGTCGCAGGTTTTGTATTGGATAAAATAGATAAGATACCTCAGGTTGGTGACAAATTCACATTTAAAAACTTCATAATAGAGATTGTTGACATTGACGGCACCAGAATTGATAAAATTCTATTAAGTAAAAAGCAATAATTACATGGTAAGAAAATATCAGACAATACTACCTCAAAAATGCAAACCCTGATATTAAACTGAACTGGACACCCGATTTCATAAATGTTTCTGATTGTGGTACATTTGCATATACATACGGAAAATATATTTACTCTTTTATTGACTCTTCAGGCAATAACAATGAAAGCACCGGTATATTCCATACTGTATGGAAAAAGCAAAACAATGAGTGGAAATATTTATGGGACTAATAGCAGAGACAATGGAAGTACTTATATTTGCATTTAAAATAAGATAAGAAATGAGCGTATCAGCCAGAAAAATAAAACTAAGGCATGTAATTTACATTTTGCTGAGTTTGTTATTAATAATAATCATTGCACAGAATTTTGAAAATGTGGAATTACGTTTCTTGTCTTTCAGCTTTCAACTACCACTGGTAGTAATAATAATTACAGTTTTTTTAACAGGTTTCTTTACATCTAAGGTTTTCTCTTTTAAATCAAATAGTAAATCATCAAAAAAGGATAAATAATAGACCACTTACATTAAAAAGTCCTGATAATATGAAATAGTCATTCTATTACTATTCAAACACGAATAAAAATTTCTGGTATTCATATGGATCCGGGTTCACTTAATTCATTGTAGTTAATAATGCTAATAAAAAGTTAAATAAAATTTCTATGAAAATTCAACTCAATTCCGACAACAATATTCAGATAAGCGAGAAACTTGAAGCTTTTGTTACAGAAAAATTAAATCATGCCCTAAAACGTTTTGAAGATAGAATAACACGGATCGAAGTTTATCTCTCCGACCAGAATGCACGGAAAGAAAGTCCGGACGATGTACAATGTAAAATAGAAGCAAGAATAAAAGATCTTCAACCTGTTATAGTAACAGGAAAGAACAACAGCAAAGAAAAAGCTCTGAATGATGCTATCAACAAAATGAAAGCTGCGTTGGATAAAATAACCGGGAGACAAAGGTCAAAATAGAAGTACATTAAGGTTTACAAACCTTTAACTTCTTACAAAATAATAAATATCATGCAAAAGATCAGGATGTACCATGTGGATGCATTCACAGAAAAACTCTTTTCAGGAAATCCGGCAGCTGTCTGTATTCTTGATTCATGGCTGGACGATAACTTGATGCAATCAATTGCTATTGAGAATAATCTGCCAGAAACAGCTTTTATAGTACCTGACGGACGGGATTTTGCAATCAGATGGTTCAGTCCTGCCGTAGAAATAGACTTATGCGGACATGCCACACTTGCTTCAGCTTATGTGATATTCAACGAACTTGATCATCATGATACTCTTATCCGTTTCCATTCACCAAAGAGTGGCCTGCTTATGGCAAAACAAACAGATGACCTTATCTCTTTGGATTTTCCTTCGGATACACTTACAATATCCTCAGAGGAAGAGATAAATTTTCTGGAAAATTGTTTAGGCATAAGACCATTGGAATTACATAAGGGGAAAAGTGATTATCTGGCACTGGTTGATAACGAAATTATCCTGCAGGAGATAAAGCCCGATTTCAAAAAAATAGCTCTGTTGGATGCCAGAGGAATAATTGTTACGGCCAGGGGTGAAAAAGCAGATTTTGAACCCCTTTTTTTTGCGCCCAGGATAGGGATTGACGAAGATCCGGTTACAGGCTCTGCACATACATCATTACTCCCATTCTGGTCAGAAAGACTTAATAAAAGCCTTTTGACAGCTTATCAACTGTCAAAAAGAGGCGGTCAGCTGGTATGTGAATATAAAGGTAACAGATGTTCCATTGGAGGCAGAGCCAGACTTTACTTAAGCGGAGAAATAAACTGCGATTAATAATAAACATACCCTTTATCTGAACCAGCAAATACATAACAACATTACTATAAGGCATTTGCATGATTCTGAATACAGTATTCTTGAGGAAATGCTTTATAATGCAATTTTCATTCCTCCCGGTACTGCGAAATTGCCATTCGGTATTATCCGCGATCCTGAAATCTATGTGTATATCAAAAACTTTGGAAAGGCCGGAGATTATTGTCTCGTTGCTGACATTAATGATAGAATAATCGGAGCAATATGGACAAGGGAATTTTATGATGCAGAAAAAGGTTTTGGTTTTGTTAATACTGAGACACCGGAATTGAGTATGTCGGTTTTGGAAAGGTACCGGAATAAAGGTGTTGGGACAAAACTTTTGTTGTCTATGATCCGGTTACTTACAGAACTTGATTACAAACAGGTTTCTCTAAGTGTTGACAGAATGAACTACGCTTATGATTTTTACAGGAAATTAGGATTCGAAGATTATAAATGTGTTGAAGGATCTGTTACCATGCTCAGGAAACTTAATGGGAAAACATCTTCTTAGCCATCAACATATAAAGTATTCGTTTTATATATCACATTTTTTCCCTATATAGAAGACATATCCATAATATTCCTTATACTTATCGTATAAACGGGCTTCATTCTTTTCATTTTCAATAAAATCCTCAACAGTTTTGTTTCCTCTGTATTTCTCAAGGAATTTTCGTCTGGCCTCTGTTTGCGGCTCATAGAAGTTTTCAATCCAACATTCTTCCGGTAAAATAAAAGATGCTACAGGAATATATCCTGTTTCCTGTAAAAGTTTTATCTTTTTTGGAATAGTGTCTATTTGCGGATAAGCATCCTGCCAGAAATCCTCTATTTCTTCTGGTCGCTTTTTTGTGAACCATGAGACTTCCGAAACCGCAATAAAGCCTCCCGGTTTAAGAAATCGTCTCCATTCTTTCAGTCCCTTTTCAAAACCAATATTATATATTGCCCCTTCAGACCATATAAGGTCAAGCTCCTCATTTTCAAAAGGCAATTCAAACATTGATCCCACAATTCCTTTCACCCTGCCCCGGAAGACCCCGGCGGTTTACATTACTGTTAAAAATATCAATGAAAGCCGGGAATAAATCGACTCCTGTAATATGACCGTCTGTGTTATCAGCCAGAACGATTGTCTGCCCTCCTGTACCACAACCAATATCAGCTATAAGAGAATCCCGGGTTAGATTGTTTACAAAACCAAGTGCTTTCACAGTAACTTCAGGACTACCCGGCCCCTGTCGCTCCATATTTGAAAAATACTCACAAATAAGACTGACATCAAAATCGTGAATCGATTTACTATCTGCTTCCATTATCTTAAAAATTATGATATTATTGAGTTCTGCAAATATATCGTAATTATTGTTTTCATTTTGTTACCAGGAAGTTTAAACAAAAAGTAAAAAATCAATGTTAGATCTATGTTATGGAGCATGATCATCATATTAATCTTGAAAAGACAGGTAAATTATTCCTTATTGGGATAATAATAAATATCATTTACATCATCATTGAAGTTTTTTTTGGTTTTTTATCCAATTCAATGGCCCTTGTTTCCGATGCAGGACATAATTTCAGTGATGTAATAACCTTGTTCTTTTCCTGGGGAGCAATCAGGTTATCACAGCGAAAGCCTACCTCAAGGTTTACTTACGGATTCAGACGTTCAACTATTCTGGCTGCTATCCTGAATACATTATTATTGTTTGCAGCCGTTACTATTCTCGCATTTGAAACAATTAAACGCATCGGTAATCCAGTGGAGGTTAATTCTTTAAACGTAATTCTTATCGCTTTCACAGGGATAATAATTAATGGCTTTACTGCCTGGCTTTTTGTCAAGGGTAAAAAACATGACCTCAACATACGAAGTGCTTTCATTCATTTTATTGCCGACACTCTTGTGTCTCTTGGTGTGGTTATTTCTGGTATAATAATGTTTTTTACCGGAATAGTCTGGATAGACTCCCTTGCCTCAATATTAATAATCCTGATAATTATTTATGGATCGTACAGATTATTAATTGATTCTGTAAGTCTTGCCATGGATGCTGTACCGGAATACATTGACATAAAAGCTGTAAGGAAATATCTTGAAAACATACCTGAAGTGAGCGGTATTCATGATCTTCATATCTGGGCATTGGGCACAAGCACTGCAGCAATGACTGTTCACCTTGAGACAAACCGTGAAACAGATGTAAATTTTATTACCACAATACAAAACGACTTAAGAGAAAAATATAAAATCGCTCATTCAACAATACAGGTTGAAACCGGAGGAAGACCTGAAAACTGCAATGATTGTATCCAGGGAAATACAATTTTCTAATACCAGAATGTAATGAGATATAAACTATTATATTTTTTTCTGCTGATAAAAAAATAAAGATAATTTTAAAAATTTGAATATCTTCACTTTAACCTTACAGGCAATATTTATAATATCGAAATAGTTTTTATTTTGATTAATTTTGTCCTGTTTTGTATAATATGATTTTAGAAAACCAGTATGCCAGGGAAATAGAACATGATTGCTTTCAACCCTGGATATTTTTTGTAATGAATAATGAATAACTAAAAAACACTTACTTAAGTGAACAATTTATTTGAACAACTAAGAGAGAAAAATATTGAATTACCTGAAGACATTTTGCATTTACTCAACAATTGTAAATCTTTTACTGTCTTCAATACTATTGAAGAACTTGCTGTTGCAGCTGTAGGAGGAGATAATCCTGTTTACGAAGTAAAGTACGACATTCCGGGACACGGAGAAATAACGGAAGCTATTGTTCACAGGGTAAGCAATGGTATTTCTGCCAATTACGTTGATCCCTATATGCGAAGGAGGGATCCTGACACTATGGCTATTGCGGATGACCTTCCCACAGACAAGGAGCGCTTCAAAGACAGGTTTGGTTATGATTTTAGTTCTTTGAAAAAAGAAACTCTTGACTGGCTCAGCACCCGGGATCTCGGGGTGTTTTTCTATTTCGCAGGCAGAGAATCAATCGGATGCAGTGGAATAGCTATCACTCCGGCCAATGCCGGTTTTTTTGCCATGGGTCTGGCTATGCTTCAACGCTTAACTCCTGTGCAGGAACTAACAGAAGGTTCTTCTATTGATTCTGTTATTTATGTAGCTCCAACTTTCCGTCACACTCATTTTAAGGGCAAACAGATAGTAGTCCATAACAGAACAGAGAACTTACACGAGATCTTCTCATACAATCTATATCCTGGCCCCAGTGCCAAGAAAGGTTTATATGGAGCATTGCTCACCAAAGGAGAAAAAGAAGGATGGGTCACAGCCCATTGTTCCACTGTACAGGTAATAAGTCCTTACGATAACATCACTACTTTCATGCATGAAGGTGCCAGTGGAGGGGGGAAGAGTGAGATGCTTCAGAACATAGTAAGGGAAGCAACCGGAGAAGTTATGATAGGAGAAAACATACTAACCGGAGAAAAGCGTCTTATCAACCTGCCTTTGTTTTGTTCTTTTAATCCTGTCACAGACGACATGGCTCTATGTCATCCATCGCTTCAGAAAAATAATGGCAAACTGACCTTACTGGATGCTGAGAATTCCTGGTTTATCCGGGTTGATGGTATAAGGGACTACGGAGATGATCCTTTTCTGGAAAAACTAACTATCAGACCAAAACAACCATTATTATTTATAAATATCCAGACTAATCCTGACAGTACTGCATTGATATGGGATCATACCGAGGATGCACCCGGCGTAAGATGTCCTAACCCAAGAGTAGTTGTCCCAAGAGAAATAGTTCCTAATGTAGTTTCCAGACCGGTAACTGTCGATATACGAAGCTTCGGTGTCCGGACACCTCCATGCACAAGACAAAATCCCAGTTATGGAATAATAGGTCTTTTTCACATCCTGCCTCCTGCCCTGGCCTGGTTATGGAGATTAGTTTCTCCGCGCGGACATGCCAATCCGAGCATTGTGGGTAATGATACAATGGGAAGTGAAGGAGTTGGTTCATACTGGCCTTTTGCAACCGGTAAAATGGTCACCCATGCAAACTTACTTCTCGACCAGATCATCAATACACCCCGTATCCGTTACACTCTTGTACCTAATCAACATATTGGCGCATGGAAAGTGGGATTCAAACCACAACTGCTGATGAGGGAATATCTTACACGAAGAGGAAATGCCAAATTAAGGAATGATCAATACCAGTATGCCAGATGTCCGCTACTGGGTTTCGAACTTGATTACCTTACCATAGAAGGGATGAAAATACCTTCCAGATTTCTTAAAGTATACAAACAAGTAGATGTGGGTATTGAAGGTTACGATGCAGGAGCTGAAATACTATATGATTTCTTTAAAAACCAGTTACCTGTATTTTTACAGCCGGGCTTATCTTCCACAGGGAAAAAGATCATTGAAGCCTGTCTCTCCGGAGCCACTGTTGAAGATTATATTTCAATAATCCCTATGAATTATAAGTACTCATTCTTTTCTGTTAATGAAGATGAAGAAAATAACAAAGATGACAATTATTAAAAATAGGCAACCATGAAAATTACAGCCCCTATACCTCCTCCTCTTTTTAACAAAAAAAAGAAACAGAGTACATAACCACAAGCCACGCAACAGAACCTGACACAGGACATATAATCATTTAATAAATAACCTTCTGCCACCTAATGTACAAATGGAAATTTGTACCCGGGGATTTTTTTACTATTTTGATAGCATAATACAACTCTTTAAAAAATAGATTCTACCTGAACTATTGGCTCTGAAAGGGGTTATATTAATAGACATGTAATATTTTGTATCCATGTCCGGATTATGAATTACTAGTGTTGAAGCTACATGGAGGTATTATTTCAGGAGATAAAAAATAATATAATTATTAACCAAAATTACCAATATGACTGAAAAAAATAACGTTTTCTATGTTCCCCGGAAGTATAATAAAATAGAATTATGGAAAGATGTATCAGAAGATGAGTGGAATGATCCTATCTGGCAGAGAAAAAATTCTATAAGGAATGTTGAACAGCTCAAAAAGGTAATTAAATTAAATGATTACCAGGCAGAAGAGATCGATCGAACCATACAGACGATGAAAAGTCAGGGAAAAGAACCGCTTAGGATAACTCCCTATTATGCATCTCTGATGAATGAGGATCCTTTTCATCCTGCAATGATGCCAGGAGAGAACTCAAAGAACCGGCTTGACCCTGTTTTCTGGCAGAGCGTACCGACCCCGGCAAATTTGTTATTTCCTGACACTGGTGCTGAAGGAGCTATGAGTGAAAGTACAAGAAGTTTCGGAGCTGCTTATCAGCGTTATCCGAACAGACTTGCTCTTTTTGTTGCTGAAAACACAAGTTGTGCATCATATTGTGTTCATTGCCAAAGAACCAAGTCTCTTGACACCACTGTTGAAGTCAACATGAATGAGATTAATAAAGGTTTGTTTTATATAGCTTATAATAAAAACATCAATGAAGTGCTTGTAACCGGAGGAGACGCTCTGATGATAAGCAACAAAAGACTCCGGTATATTCTTGAAGAATTAAGTAAGATACCACATCTGAGAGTTATTCGAATGGCTACAAGAGTGCCTGTTGTATTGCCTATGGCAATAACAGATGAAGTCCTCGATTTAATAAATGATTCTGCCAATAAATATAATGAAGGGCCGGAGAAATATGTCTATTTCATGACACATATCAATCATTATCATGAAGTAACAGAGGATCTTGCAAAAGCTGTCAGGAGAATACGAAACCATGGCTTTACAATTCGCAATCAGACTGTCCTGCTAAACCATGTAAATGATAATTACAAAACCCTGGCTGAAACATTCAGAAGGATGTTCTGGATCGGAGTCCATCCTTATTATCTGTTACAGTGTCATAAGGAAAAAGGAATAGTACATTTTATTGTACCTGTGCAGATTGGCAAAATATACATGAAACATCTCCAGGGCTGGATATCAGGAATAACGATGGCCAGATATGCTTCCAATATAGAAGGTGGAGGTGGAAAAGTACTTCTTATGCCATCAGGGCACGACACACTGAATGAAATGACTCCTGTCGATGAAAAGATATCGGAAAGCTATGCACTTATAAGCACCTGGGACGGAAGAAACATATCCAGATATGAATCATTAGGCAGATCCAGCAGGAAAGAATATGATGAAGCAGTGGATGTGATGGATAAATTCATAGGAAGGAAGGGTGTCTTCCTGCCAAAAGTAATTATAGTAGATGATGAAGGTAATCATATAGAAACGACGAACAGATCAGAACTGCCCAAATTTGAGAAATTCAAAAAAGCACAATTACTTAACTACGATGTTTTTGAAGATGATATGCCTTTGACAAACCCGGCTGACATTGCCGATGAACTCGAGAGAGAATACATCAAAATAAAGGGTACATCCTGATCAAATTGACAGGCTCTATCTGTCAGTTTTAAACAGACAGGCTATTTCACTATCATATCGTTATTACTGAATATACTGTCCATAGTCTTTGTTCTATGGGGATAAGATTTATTTTTATACTACATTTGATAAATTTTGTTCAACTTTTTGTTCCCATATAAAAAATCTCAAAATGAAAGTTAACAGACGTAATTTTATTGGAAAGTCATTATTTACTGCAGCAGGAATGGCGACTGCATCTATGATACCTTACGACATCTTTGGCCGCGGACTTCATCATAGTTCGCCTCTAAAGGAAGTCACTCTCATAGGCGGAAAACATCCTGTACCGAAGGAATCAATTCGATTCTCTGTCATAGGTCTGAACCATGATCATATTTACGGTATGACTAACGCTCTTATCACCGGAGGCGGAAAACTGGTATCAGTCTATTCCAGGGAGCCTGAATTACTTCCGAGATTTACAAAACTCTTCCCTGAAGTAAAAGTAGCAGAAAGTGAGGAAGAAATACTGGAAGACCCTTCCATTCAACTGGTAGCCAGTGCTGCCATACCTGTTGACAGAGCACCTTTGGGAGTACGGGTAATGAAATCAGGAAAGGATTATATGGCCGACAAACCCGGCATTCTCACCATTGAGCAGTTTAAAGAGGTAAAAGAGGTACAGAAAGATACTAATAGAATATATTCTATCATGTATAGTGAACGTCTGGGTAATCCTGCATCTGTAAAAGCAGGTGATCTGGTGAGAGAAGGAGCTATAGGGAAGGTAGTACAGACTATCGGATTAGGACCGCACAGGATGAGACCTGCCACACGTCCGGATTGGTTCTTCGAGCCTGGAAAGGCCGGTGGGATTCTCTGTGACATTGGCTCGCATCAGTGTGATCAGTTCCTCTTTTATACAGGGTCAGAGAAAGCTGAAGTAAATTTCTCCCAGATAGCCAACTTCAACACAGCAGATTATCCCGATTATCAGGATTTCGGTGATATGAGTGTCAGAAGCCCTCACGCAACCGGATATATCAGGATAGACTGGTTCACTCCTGATGGTCTTAACACCTGGGGTGATGGCAGAATGTTTATCCTTGGCACAGATGGATTTATTGAATTGAGGAAATATACTGATATTGCCGGTCGTGAAGGAGGTAATCATCTGTTCCTTGTTACCCAAAAAGAAACTCTTTATATGAATTGTTCCAATGTATATATGCCTTATGGAGAACAACTTGTCAGTGATGTTGTGAATCGTACAGAAACTGCTATGACTCAGGAGCATTGTTTTCTTGCAACAGAGTTAGCCCTGATAGCCCAGGAAAGAGCAGTAAAAATTGGCAGTAAAAACTGAATAAGACTGGGAAAGGGCTCTTTCATATAAAAAATCATTTATTATTACTATTAAGCAAACACTGCTGAAAAACATTATAGCGAATAACTAAAATGATTAAAACCTGATAATAAAAAACAACCTCGGTAATTATATCTCCTGTATCATTTTTTCATCTATCAATGTGCTAATTTCCAGAATTTCATAAATTAGCTTAATATTTGTACGTTATCTTCTCAGTATCATTGATCTACATTTATGATGCACTTTAATAATTTAAATTGTTGCTACAATTGTCTCTTAAAATACTATTCCGTGTATTTTTTATTGTTTGATTACTTAGTTAAGTAATAATTCTAAATCATAAACCATGAAAAAATTTTATGTGTTCATTTTCCTTGTAATTATTATGAGTTGTGCAGACACTCTATATGCACAAAAATCAGTTACCTTGAGAGACGCTTTCACCCTAGGTCTCTCCTATCATGGGACCCAGTTCTATGAAGAAGATCAGGTTGTCAACGAAAACTTACTTGAAGACGGTATGTTTAGTGATGGCTTATTAGGATTTAATTTGCAGTACATTTTAAGGAATAACAAGCTGCTTGGTATTGCTGTTGATTACAGGTTCTTAGTCGGGATATTCGACAGAGGGTTCAGGGATTATCAGCAATTCGATTTTACACATGGTCACCAGATTTTTGTTGGACCTGCGTTCAACATAGGAAAAGGCTTTTTTAATGTCACACTCCGGCCTCAAATTGGTTTCGATTATTTAAAAATTGCAGGCGAAGGTGATTGGGAAACTTCTTCCAGCGGAGGATTTATTAACTTTACATATATAGGTTCCAATCCTATGGTCGGCATGTGGGGTAAAATGCTGAGTGATTACAGTTCAGATACTCCCACAACTATTATTGAAGGGTATCCTGCATATATCCGAAAAGGCTTTCTTTATCAGATAGGAACAAACTTCAACCTTTCCTGGGAAAAAACAACATTGACATTAATGATCGACTGGTCTTCAATGAAATACAATGACATTAACCATGAAGAATTCGGTGTTGGGCTTGGTGCAATGTTCCATTTCTAGAACAGTTTTTCACCTCTAAAATATAAGATATCTTTATTTATACCTCATTATTAGGCTTTTATTCATAATTAAAACATTCCAGGAATATTAATTTTCTCCTTTTATTAACCTTAATATCAAGTATTATGAAAAGTATCATTATTATTGGAATTACTATTATTCTAATATCGCCGGCTATGTTTGCCCAGACTTCCGGGCCAATTACAATTCAGAAGAAGGGTCTGAAGAAGATCTATTTACAGGATAATCAAACTATTGATTCAAAAAAACTTGAGACCATTTTGTTATCCGGCAATCAATCTGCCATGGAATATAAAAGATATAAAACTAATTATTACATAGGCCTTTCGTCAATGGGTGCCGGTACAATAGCTATAGGAGTCGGCTTCTTCTATTCCCTTAAAGCCGCCCAGGCTACTAATGACAACGATCTCTCTGCATCAACAGACTACTCGAATAAGTCCGGTAGTGCACTACTGACAGGAGCAGGGCTTTATTTGGCAAGTCTGCCGTTTTTCCTCTTATCAAATTCTCACCTGAATAAATCAATAGATCTATATAATACTTCATCTAAATCAGGCAGACTGGATAAAACTGATTTAAACCTTATTCTGACTGGTACCGGAGTGACAGTACAATTAAGATTCTGAACCTCCCTCCTTCCCTTTTCACAGTTAATCTCGTTTGTCTGAAAAAAGAAGAGATAATTATTTCATCATATAATAATTGATTTTAACGGCATGATAGCCTCCCGATAAATCGGGAGAACCCACATGCAGGTGATTATTATAATATGGTGTTTTTGTATTAAAATACATGTGGGTTTCTTTAATTCAGACTATACAGAAACATTAAGGATCCTATAAAAGAAAGAGGGTCCTTTTACTATATTTGACACCGGAAAACAGTATATCATACTTTATCAATTGAGAAGAGAAATTGTATACTTCCGGAAACACATACAGGGAGTAACTTATATTATACTGTGATTAGAAGTAAATCTAAAATAACCTGTAATCTGTTATGAGTATATACCTTGATTATAATGCCACCACACCTGTTGACAAAGAGGTTGTGGGTGCAATGCGACCTTATCTGGAAGATTATTTTGGTAATCCTTCAAGTATTCACAGTTACGGAACAGAAACAAAAAAAGCTGTCGAGAATGCCCGCAGGCAGGTTGCCGGACTTATTAATTGCAAGCCGGAAGAAATAATATTTACCAGTGGAGGTACAGAATCAAATAATCATGCCATTAAAGGCTATGCATTTGCCAATGAGAAAAAAGGCCGTCATATCATCACCTCAGCAATTGAACACCCGGCTGTAATTGAAGTGTGCAGGTACCTGGAAAGTAAGGGTTTTCATGTTACATATCTTCCTGTTGACCAATATGGGCTGGTTAAGCCTGATGAAATTGAAGCTGCAATTACTTCGCAGACTATACTGATCACCATTATGCATGCCAACAATGAGATAGGGACTATACAGCCAATAAAGGAAATTGCACATATTGCTCACAGGCATGGTATTGTATTACACAGTGATGCAGCACAGTCAGTTGGCAAATATCCTGTTGATGTAAATGATCTTGGCACCGACATGTTATCTATAGCCGGGCACAAACTGTATGGACCAAAAGGTATCGGAGTTCTTTATATCAGAGAAGGTCTTATTCTGGAGAAACTCATTCATGGAGCTGACCATGAGTACAACCGGCGGGCGGGAACAGAAAATGTACCTGAGATAGTGGGCCTGGGTTTAGCCTGTGAAATAGCAGGTCGTGATAGCAGTGAAACCATTTCAAAAATACAAAGACTCAGAGATCTTTTATATGAGCATTTGATTAAATCGATACCGGATATCAGGCTAAATGGACACCCGGAACTAAGACTACCCAATACATTGAATGTCAGCTTCAGACAACTGGATGCCAATACTATTCTCAATCATTTGGAAATGAAAGGAGTAGCTGCCTCAGCAGGAGCTGCATGCCATACAGATACAATTGAAGTATCTCCTGTTCTCACTGCAATCGGACTTGATACCGACACAGCAATGGGAACGATACGATTTTCTCTGGGAAAATATAATACTGAAGAAGAGATCATAAAAGCAGCGGGTATCATTACTGAAATAGTTAATAGTCTCAGGAAAAGTGAAGAAGCTGATAATACGAAGACAGATCTTTCAGTAAAAGATATCAGACTGACCCATTATGCTCACGGTCTGGGATGTGCATGTAAATTAAGGCCTCAGACTCTGGAAACAATATTACAGGATTTGCCTGTTTCTACTGATCCTAATATACTCATTGATTCCCGTAATTCAGATGATTCGGCTGTTTACCGGATTAATGACTCGACAGCAGTAGTACAGACACTTGATTTCTTTGCCCCTATTGTTGACGACCCCTATTTTTTTGGAGCAATTGCTGCTGCGAATGCTCTGAGTGATATATATGCAATGGGGGCCAGCCCCGTTTTTGCCCTTAATATTGTAGGCTTTCCAACAGCTAAACTACCATTGGAGGTATTAAAGGCAATATTAAAGGGAGCATCTGATAAGGCTGCTGAAGCAGGAATTACTATTCTGGGAGGACATTCGATTGATGATCCCGAGCCCAAATACGGTATGGTGGTGACAGGTATTGTAGATCCGCGCAAAATATGGGCTAATTCAGGTGCAAAGGAAAATGATGCAATAATAATCACAAAAGCTCTCGGAACAGGTATCTTAACCACTGCCATGAAACGCGGAGTTTTAAATGAGACGGCAAAGAAACAGCTTATTGATTCCATGACAGAACTTAATAAAAAAGCTGCTGAGATTCTTAAAGGATATACAGTAAATGCCTGTACTGATGTTACAGGTTTCGGACTGACAGGACATCTGAGTGAAATAACCCTTGCCAGTGGAATCAATGTTGAATTGTTTGCTGATAAAGTACCACTTTTAGATCAGACAGCGGCTCTTGTTGCTGCAAATATTGTCCCGGGAGGAACAAAGAATAATCTAGCACACTACTCGAGATATGTCAGATGGGATAATAAAATATCTGATATAAGAAAAATAATACTTTGTGATGCCCAGACTTCAGGTGGTTTACTTTTTACGGTTCCTGAAAATGAAAAAGATGCCATTATCACTGATTTGAATGCTGCAGGAATAAGTCAGGCAACACATATAGGTTATTGTCTGGGAAAAAGAAAAGGTGACATCCTTGTAAGAAATGCATAAAATCATTAATACAGGAAGAAGAAACTCTCCTGATAATATTTTAAAAGAAATAAGAAAATTTAAAGGCCTGCTACAGAGTAATCCCCGGAGCAGGCCTTATCTCTTATATAGTTCCCTCTATTGAGGGCATATTTCCACGGCCTATACTGCTGACTATATCAACTTTAACCTTGCTCCCGTCAAAATTAATTTTTATTCTTTCGGTGTGCATTGCATCGATGTACCTCAATACCAGTTCCAGTGTATTATCATCAATCCATGAATAAGCACCTGCAATTTTAAAAGGAGGCAATCCTCCCAGGCTATTTTGTGCTATTGCAAAAATAGACGGTGCATGTCTTCTTGTCTCTCCCTTGTACCATTTGCCTGAGGCAAAAGAAATATCGTAAGAAGCAGTGTCTGTTTTCAGTGTAGTCATGCAAAGGTCATCGTCAAATTGAAGCGTTATGCTTTGCAATCCTGAAGGATTCTCAGCCAGGGTAATTGTCTTGCCGCTTATCTGAGAAGCCAAAGCATCATTCTTTTTAGCCGGAGGGACAGGAAGGGCAAGAGAAGCCAACCTGTTTTTCAATGTATTATATGTTTCGTTATTTTCAGGAAGCTCTTCACCTTTTATTCCCGGCACGAGATATTTCCAAGCCATATCCAGCTCACCCCACATATCTTGCGATTCAGCAGTAAATACAATTACAGCATCTTTTTCAGGGATAACAAGAACAAATTGTCCAAAGGCTCCGTTAGCCATGTAGGAATTGTTACGGGCTCTCCAGAACTGATAACAGTAGCCCTGTACTGAATCGTCAGATGCTTCTCTTTCTTCATCACTAAGTTCAGGATTTTGATATATCTTCAGAGATGTAGCTTCTTCAACCCAATTTTCCGGTAGTATCTGTTTGCCATTCCATTGGCCTTTGTTTAGATATAATTGTCCGAATTTTGCAAGATCTTCTGTCTTTAGACGTAAACCCCATCCACCGGTATTAATACCGTCAGAACAGGTTTCCCAGTCGGCTCCTTCAATACCCAAAGGTTCAAACAATCTGGGAGTCAGATAATCTATAACCTTTTCTCCAGTCACTTTCTGCACTATTGCAGAAAGCATATATGAAGCCATTGAGTTGTACATATAGGTAGTACCCGGTTTATGGGCCATCGGTATTGCCAGAAAAGCTTTTACCCAGTCGTCAGTAGTATAAGAAACCGGAGCCGAACGATCCCATCCCTGACCAACTGACATGGAAAGCAAATGTCTTATAGAAAGTTCTTCAAGATAAGGGCTGACGGTATCAGGAAGAGATTCCGGGAAAAAAGAAATGACTTTATCATCGAGACTCAATCTGTTCTCACTCTCCGCCAAACCAATTGCTGTTGCTGTAAAACTTTTACTCGTTGAGTAAAGTGTGTGTTTCAGATCAGGACCAAAAGGGTCCCACCAGCCTTCTGCTATTACTTTCCCGTGACGCAGAAACATAAAACTATGGAATTCATGCACACTGACAGCTGCTGAATCGAGGAAAGTAATAATTGCTTCTGATGATACTCCTTCTGCTTCAGGAGTGCTTCTGGGAAGAGATTTACTTACAGGTTGTTTGTCCTTACAGGACACCATAACCAGACAAATAAGGGTAATAACACAAAACAGGCTTTTAAAAGTTCTTTTCATAAATCGTGGTTATTAAGTTATCAGAGGTATTATTTTGTTACGTAAAATTAGGTTTTATTTGATTAAATGAACTACCGGGAAGGATTTTTCTGATTATTTTCGAAAAAAGAAGGAAATATATATATTCTTATATTTATTTCTCTCCGAGTGACTAATACGGCATTAATTCTGGAATAATCCTAATGATACACATACATTGACACAAGATATGATAATGGATATAAACAACTTAGGCTTCCCGAAAGAATTATCTGAACAAATGAAAAAAACTTCTTCCGGGCCATTCATTGTAGGAAGAATCACACAGGAACACAGGGAGAGGTATATTGTCAGCACAGGTGATCAGAGTTATGAAGCCGAAATAACAGGTAATCTCAGGTTTACGGCCCGTTCACGGTCTGATTTCCCGGCAGTGGGAGATTGGGTTAACATTAGTGTTTATGATAAAAATCAGGCGATAATACATGAAATCTTACCGAGAAGATCTGTGCTGGAAAGAAGGGCGGCAGGGAACAGTGCAGACACTCAGATAATTGCCACAAATATTGATGTTGCTTTTATTGTTCAGGCTCTGAATAACAATTTCAATATGAACCGTTTCGAAAGGTACATGTCCTTATGTTATTCTTCTCATATTGAACCAGTGCTGGTCCTTAGTAAGATTGACCTGGTAAGTGACCAGGAAAAAGAAGATGCCGTCTCTATTCTCAAAAAAAGGGCCGGTAAGGTAAGGCATATTTTACTCAGCAATACAACGATGGAAGGGTTATCCCAACTAATGGGTACCATTGAGAAAGGCATGACATATTGTGTTGTAGGATCATCTGGCGTTGGAAAATCGACCCTTATTAATAATTTACTAAGGAAAAACATACTTAAAACAGGAGAAATAAGCACTCATACAAACAAAGGAAGACACATCACTGAGCACCGTGAATTATTTGTTCTTGAAAACGGAGGTATTATTATTGACAATCCCGGGATGAAAGAAGTAGGTATGACTGACAATTCTGAGGGTATCACTACTACTTTTCAGGAAATTCTTAAAATAGGCAGGGAGTGTAAATTCCATAATTGCAATCACATAAACGATGATGGTTGCGCTGTTCTTGAAGCTCTTAATAAAGGTGATATAGACCGTGATTCATATAACAATTTTATAAAGACACAGAAAGAGCAATCCAGATTCAGTGCTACTATTGCCGAAAAGAGGAAAAAAGAAAAAGGATTCGGCAAGATGTTAAAAAATTATCACAAGGATATAAACCGGTTGAACAAAGGCATGCATGAATAAAGAATAGATTTGATAAATGTCATATATTTCCTGTATGACAATTATTTATCTTTGTTATAAACGGGCATATTTTTGTTAAAAATGGCCTTGAACAGACAGAAACCTGACACAGAAAATACAGTAAGACTTACCTAATTCCCGATGTTATGAACAATGCCATTTTTAATTTCCGGAAACCAAAAAATGAGGCTGTCCTGTCATATCTTCCCGGTAGTGAAGAGAGAAAACAACTAGAAGAAGAGTTAAGGATACAAAGCAGAGAGTTTAAAGAGATACCTCTTATTATAGGGGGCAGGGAAATATTCACAGGCAAGAAAGGGAAAATAGTAAAGCCCACTGATCATGGCCATGTGTTGGCAGAATATCACATGGCTACTGAAAAAGAGGTAAAACTAGCCATAGATGCGGCACTGGAAGCTAAAGAAGAATGGCTGACTCTGGCATGGATGGAGAGGGCCGGCATAATGGCAAAGGCCGGAGAGCTGATTTCAAAAAAATACAGAGCCAGGCTAAATGCGGCAGCGATGCTCGGACAAGGGAAAAATGTCCTTCAGGCAGAAATTGATTCAGCTTGTGAAACAATTGATTATCTAAGATTTAATAACTATTTTGCTTCTCTTGTTTACAGGGAACAACCTATATCCGGACTGGATACTATCAACAGAATAGAATACCGCCCTCTTGAAGGTTTCATTTATACTATCACTCCTTTCAATTTCATTTCAATAGCATTAAATCTGAACGCCAGTGTTGTTTTAATGGGCAACACCACTGTATGGAAGCCTGCATCGACAGCAGTATTATCCAATTATTACCTTTTGAAAATACTTGAAGAAGCGGGACTCCCTCCCGGTGTAATAAATTTCATTCCTGGTTCCGGTCCTCTGATAAGCGAAATAGTTTTAAAACATAAAGAACTCGCCGGGATACATTTCACCGGCTCCAATCCTACTCTTAATTCCCTTTGGAAACAGGTTTCCGACAACCTGTCAGTATACAGATCATACCCGAAAATAGTTGGAGAAACAGGAGGGAAAAATTTTATCTTCGCTCATAGTTCCGCTGATCCTCCTGCCCTTGCAACAGCTATTATACGTGGAGCATTTGAATATCAGGGTCAGAAATGTTCTGCTGCCTCGCGAGCCTATATACCAGAATCTATCTGGAAAGAAACATCAGATTATATGTTACAGATGTGCTCGGAAATAAAAACAGGTGATGTGACAGATTTTGAAAACTTTTTGAATGCCGTAATAGATGAAAAAGCTTTTGATAAAATAATGTCATATATAATCAAAGCAAAGAATTCAAAAGATGTAAAAATAATATTTGGTGGAAATGGTGATAAAACAAAAGGATACTTCATTGAGCCCACAGTAATTGTAACTAAGGATCCCCATTTTATTACTATGGAAGAAGAGATTTTCGGACCAGTGATGACAATATTTGTTTATGAAGATAAACGGTATGAAGAGACACTTAAGCTGTGTAATGAAACATCCCCCTACGGTCTTACGGGTTCAATATTCAGCAGGGACAAATATGCGATGATAACAGCCTGCAGAATGCTGCGCTTTGCTGCAGGCAATTTCTATATAAACGACAAGCCCACAGGAGCACTGGTAGGACAACAACCTTTTGGCGGATCAAGGTCATCAGGCACCAATGACAAAGCCGGAAGCTATCTTAACCTTATCCGCTGGGTCAGTCCAAGAACCATCAAAGAGACACTCATCCCTGATACTTATTTCAAATATCCGTATATGAAAAACAAATGATCATAAACAAAAAAATAACAATACCTGCTTATTAACTGTTGATGCTCGCGATATACGGGAACAAGATATGTGACCTTCATTTGGCAATTATTTGCATCTGGAAGATACTCAAAGGTGCATGACATAATCTTTTAAACTTTCTCTTAACCATAATGGAACAGCTGCACTTGCAACTCGTCCTGTTACTGTCATGTTTCAAATATTTGAAAGAAAATACTTATTATCATATTTTCCTGTCAGGACACAATAATATGGAACAATTTTTGTATATAAATGGATCTACTCAATACAAACTATGACAGATCCCACATAATTATATTCATGAACAGAAAAACACACGTTAAATGTGGGTTTCTCCTGTAAATCAGAAAAAAAATCGTAACCTTGACAATCAAAACTACTAACAAATGAAAAAAATCCATATTCTTTTTGCAGCATTATTACTAATGCTTCCCTCCTGTTTACCTGACACCAGTTATCCATTTACTTATGAAACAATAATTACAGATATACCTGTAAATCTTTCGAAAATAAACACTGAATTTGATGATTACAATTCAGACATTGGCTTTGTAAGCTCCAGGAATTACTTATACTTTTCCACAAACAGAAACAGTTCAGGAGACAATTTCGATTTTATTTGCGAGGCCATCGATATCTCTTATCATTTTGAGGACGATTTATTTAATTTTTCCTTCCCTGCAGATATAGAATATTCCATATTGCAGACACGGCTGTTTGAAGCTATAAACACATCCTCTGATGAACTTGGACCTTTAACCTATTCGGGAGTTTCGGAATATGATTATTTTATATATGCAAATGATGAGGAAGAGGATTTCGACCTTAAATTCATATATACTCTCAAAGCAGAATGGATGATGCCATCATCAGAGGGAGAGATAAATGGTCCTTTCAGCATCTCTTTTGCAAATTCTGATTACGACGATCTTTATCCTGCAATTCATGGTGGAAATTCAAGGCTCTTCTTTTGCAGCGATCGTGACAATGGCCAGTTTGACATTTACAGTACAGAGATCCCGACTGATGTATATCTGCATGATTTCTTCATCAATACAACAGATGCTGAAATAACAAAAGAGATTAATCTGTCAAGTGATTTTAATGAAAAATGCCCTTCAATCTCGGGTAATCTGCTCGTATTTGCATCTGACCGGCCCGGTGGTTTTGGGGGCTATGATCTCTACTACTCCATCTTCGACGGCACCAACTGGAGTAACCCAGTAAATCTTGGTAACACGATCAATTCACCTCAGGATGAATACAGACCAATCACTGCTTCTTTCTACGATACCGGCTTTATGATATTCTCTTCAAACAGGACCGGAGGGAAAGGTGGTTTTGATCTATATGCTGTAAGAACAGAAGATGTTTTTTTTGAACAATAATAGCTACCAGAGATATGAAGCCAACAAATAATATTAACAGAATTAATAATCTCGCCCTGGGAACTGCAATTGGCATGGCTATCGGAACAGTTGCCGGCATAGCAATAGGTGCTGCTGCTGACAATCTGCCTATATGGCTTGCCGTTGGCATTGGATGTGGCATGCCTATAGGTGCAAGTATTGGATTATTGTTAGATAACAGCAAGAAGAAGAACAATTAGCCCCGGTTTACATATCACAAACCTACTCTATCAACCATAGTCCATTTTAATCTGTATTAATCTCTGATTATAGTAGTGCTTTTTTTCTCAATTATTATTAAATTAGCATCATTGAACCTGATATAAATAATATTGACATTCCAATAATTCCAGATTATCACAATACACACTGAGAAAAAAAATTGCCATATTATAGTATAGTATTACCGTATAATAAATAGAAAAATGGGAACAGGGAAAACATCAAAAAAGATAACCAGGGTTGAAGATAATGGAACACTTTCTGAATCTTCAGGTGGAAAATCGACGGAATTTATTGCAAGTGACGAAAGCAAGGCAAAAGCCCGTAATTTCAGGATTATAGCCATCCTTTCATGGCTTGTGGCAATTGCTCTTGAAATATTTGCTATTGTTAAGTTGCGTAATGCCCCCGTAAACACAACCCTTCTGATAGTCCTTATAATAGCCGCTCTTATTTTTGCCGTCATTGGCTCATTGGTATGGAAAAAAGCAAACCGATTCGATCCTGCTTCTGAAAAAGATAAAGTCAGATTCTTCATTCAGAACCAACTGGGTGTTATCATAAGTATCATTGCTTTTCTGCCTCTGGTAATCCTTATTTTCACCAACAAAGATCTCAGTGGGAAACAGAAAGGACTTGTAGGTACAATAGCTGTGATAGCTTTACTCATCGCAGGTGTGGCAGGAGTCGATTTCAATCCTCCTTCACAGGAACAATACCTGGAACAGACCCAACAGGTGGAAGAGCTTATGGATGGTGTTAACCATGTTTACTGGACTAAATCGGGGACAGTCTATCATCTCTATCCCGACTGTTCATATATAAATACTGACAGAACAGATGAAATATTTGAGGGAACAGTAGCTCAGGCAAGAGAACTTAAGAATATAACTCAACTATGCAGCCGTTGTGAACAAAGAGCAAGAGAGGAAAAAGGACTGCTGGAATAAGCGCTGAACCAGTAATCCAGATTATCAGGATTAGGATCCACCAAAAGCTGGTTCATACTGAAACGGTTTCAGTAATAATGTGTATTGTTTTCCACATTCCTCTAAACAAAACAAGGGATATTGCTCCCAATATCCCTATTATCAATCAGATATCAGCTGATCAGAAAAATGCAAAAACAAATCAACACTCTTCTGTTTGATCTTGATGATACAATAATCCTGGAATCAAAGACAGCCAGAAAATCAATAATCAAAAATATCACTTTGGCAGGTCTGGGAATAGATACTACTGATTTCTTCAGGACAATTCATCAGCAGGCACGAGAATTATGGTATAAAATGCCAACAATAGACTACTGTCTGAAAATAGGGATCAGTTCTCTGGAAGCATTATGGGCCGATTTTACAGGTGATGATCCTGAACTGGCACAATTGAGGGATCTTTCTCCTGATTATCGTTATCAGACATGGTACAGAACACTTCTGAGATATAATATTGATGATCAGGCTATTGCCCTAAAACTAAGCACGGAATACAAGGAAATAAGAAACTCCGAACATGTTCTTTATCCGGATACCATAAGTGTCCTGACAAAATTAAAAGCCGCTTACAAACTTGGCCTGATAACGAACGGGACTCCTGATCTGCAATGGAAAAAGATACATGGAAGTAATCTGGAACATTTCTTTGATTACATAGCTATTTCAGGAGAACATGGATTCGCAAAACCTGACACAAGATTGTTTGAAATTATTCTTAATAAAATATCATCCGATCCTTCAGAATCTTTAATGATTGGCAATAACATGCGTACTGATATAAAAGGAGCGCAGCAGGCAGGTTTAAAAACGATCTGGATACACCGCGACGGAGAAGGAGTTATAGACATTGACACCACGCCGGAGTTCACTATAACAAGCCTGACAGAGATAAATAAAATTCTGAAAAAAGTAAATTAATACCTTTATTTGCCTTTACTGTTCATTCTGCAATATATGGATCAACTGAAATGCATATGCTATAAGTAAATGAATCCTGGAAAAGAATATCTGAAACAGACTTATTCATATCTGGCCTTGAGGAAAGCTGTTGGCTGGATTGGCATTACACTTCCCTTCGTTTTAAGATCAGGAGTTGCATTATTTTGCAGCGAAGAAGATGTTCCAACAACTATTAGTCTTTATTACCACAGTTGCATGAGAGACGTTTTTGTAGGTGCTATGTGTGCCATAGCCCTGTTTCTATTTTTCTACAAGGGTTACGAGAGAAAGGACAATATTGCTGCTAATCTGGCTGCTATCTGTGCATTGGGCATAGCTTTTTTCCCCACTTGTGAATCAAAACCCTATGATCAGTCTGCTATAATACACTTAATAAGTGCTGCTTTATTTTTCCTTGTATTATCTTTCTTTTCGATATTCCTCTTCACCCAAAGAGGTCCGGATCCGACAAACAGGAAACTGATCAGAAACAGGATTTATAAAATTTGTGGAATTATCATGATTGCCTGTATGCTAATAATAATGATCTTCCTTCTCTATGGGGAAGAAAGGTTTCCTGATTCAATGTTCATTTATTACGCAGAAACAATAGCTCTGACAGCATTTGGTATCTCCTGGTTAACAAAGGGAGGCCAGATATGTTCCGACCTGAAGCCTGTATCAGACTCATTTGATAAAACTTAAATCATTCTGAAAAAATCCATTTTAATTTCTCTCGGAATGTAACACCCCAAAAGTGGCTTTATTCAATATCCCTTCTCTATCATGCAAAACAAGCTGTTTCTAAAAAGCAGTGATTTTTTTTAATAAAATCAAAGCAGATAAAAGAATTTGTAAAATAAATACTCTAATGTATATTTACTTTTTATTAATTTTTTAAAAAACTATTGATGGAAGACAAAAACCTGGTTTACCGCGGAAAATCGAAAGATGTTTTTAATATACCGGATGGACCCTATGCAGGCAAATACCGGTTTGTATTTACAGATAAAGCTACTGGTTATATTGAAAACGGAAAACCCGTTTTTGATCCCGGCTACGACACTGTAGTGGGAGAAATACCGGGTAAAGGAGCTATTGCCTGCAGGTTTGCCACTTACTTCTTCCAGCTCCTGAAGAAAAAAGGGATCCCTTCCCATTATATCGATACTGTCAGTGACAACGAGATGATAGTAGAACCGGCACTTCCTCTGAGCATGCCTGTGGAAACGCCTGGGATAAACGGATCGGCTCCTCTTCAGAACCTTGAATTTACATGGCGAAACAATGCAACAGGAAGTTTCTGGAGAAGATACCCTTTCGTAAGACCATGCAGAAATCTTCATACTTTAGTCGAGGCATGGACAAAAGGCGACAGCGATATCCTGATTACTTTCGAAGCTCTGGAAGAAACAGGTGCTATGAGTAAGGAAGAGATAAAACAGAGTGTGGGACTGGTAAAGGATATTGCAGATATTGTATCAAAAGAGTTCGCAACAAAGAATCTCCATGTAATAGACGGCAAATTTGAACTGGGAAGACTCAAATACGGTGATGGCAAGATTGTAATTATCGATGAAATATCACCAGATGTACTTCGCGTTTGTAAGGGTTATACGCCTGACAAAAACGGGAATTGTGATGTTTACACTCAGTGTGCTATCACAAATATAGCAAACGGAAAGAGAACAATAAAAAATAAAAATCAGGTAAAAGCTGCCGGTTTTATTGATATCTTTCTTTAATCTTATAAAATGAAATGACCGGATCAGTACCGGGCTGATTTACCCGGAAATTTATATAATGATTAAACGATTATTAACACATTATCCGGTAGCAATATTGCTGGGATTAGTAGCTGTATTTCTGCTATTCAATAACTTGTTTATCTGGGGTCTTGCTGCAGTTGGAATAGCTTTTGCAATAGTAGGTATCCAGAAACTGATCGATCTGAACGTAAAAGTCCTTACATTTCAGGATAATGTTAAAAATCTGTCAGATCAGAACATTGCTTTGCAAAAACAAAACATTTCACTCTCCGATGAGATAAACTATTTGCGCGACCGGCATTTCCAGATAACCCAGATTAAAAGCATTCTCGACATGAATCTGTTCGAGATATTTACAAAATTCACCAGAACAATCAGCAAGGAAGAAGAAGTAAATGAAAGAAAAATTAAATACTTCGGAAGTCTTAATGTTTCTATTACAGCCAAGTACGGCATTGACTGCAAGGAACTAAGGTTCAAATATATAGAGAACGAGAACACCCTTTTGGTGGCTAATATTACACCAAAATTCCTGTCTTTTGGCACCCGCAACCTGGAATGGGATTTCTTTGAAATACTTGAATACCGCAGGCAGAATCGTCTGGCAGAGAAAAGATGGATGACAAGTGATGATCTTCACGAATATGCCAATAAAATTAAAGAAGATATAAGAGTCAATACTGAAAAATCACTCGAGAAGGGACCTGAAGAATTCTCCTGGATATACGCTCCCATCAGGCAAAATGCTGAAAACACAATAAGAATACTTTTCGGAGGCTTTTTCCAAAAAATAAAGATCGTCGAAAACTTTGACAAGAGCTTTTATTGTATAGATAATCTGTCATCAGAAAACTATATCACCAGAAATAGTCTGAAACAAAATTCTGACAAAAAAGCTGTCAGGTAACAAAATCATCCTTATTCCCATATTCTTTTCCCTGTTTTAAAATAATTCGAACATTCGGATAACTGTTATCTGGTTTATAGCTGATAAAATAATTATATTTGTTTATTAACCAATAAAATATTCAATATATGGCTTTTACATTAGATATTGGCTCAAAAGCTCCTTTTTTCAAATTACCTGCAACCGATAATAAAATCTATTCATTGGATGATTTCAGTAACGACAAGTTCCTTGTTGTTTTCTTTACATGTAATCATTGTCCTTATGTAACCGGTTCAGATGAAATTACAAGAGCCACTGCTGAAAAATTCCTCCCCAAAGGAGTAAGATTCGTTGCTATCAATTCAAACAGTGAGCAAACCTATGAAGAAGACAGCTTCCCCAATATGGTAAAAAGGATGGAGCGTTACAGGTTCCCATGGCTCTATCTGTACGATCGTGATCAGAGTATAGCAAAAAAATACGGGGCATTGCGCACACCTCATTTCTATGTTTTTGATCAGGAGAGACGGCTGGTATACACAGGAAGAGGAGTAGATAATCCCAGAAATGCTTCTCAGGCTTCTGTGAATGATCCTGACAGGGCACTTACGGAACTCACCTCAGGGATGCCTGTTTCAGTTGCAGTCACCAATCCCATCGGCTGCAATGTAAAATGGGAAGGGAAAGATGCTCACTGGATGCCCCCTGATGCCTGTGATCTTGTATAAT